>WJJD01000144.1 GCA_014729915.1 Candidatus Woesearchaeota archaeon
CAAAATGCTCAAAAAGCTTATGCTTTTTGGCACACAGAAATCCAAATGGATTTCTTGCGATTCGGCAAAAAAGAGAGGCAGGCGTAATACCTCGACTTTTAAGTCGAGGATAGCCGCCTCTCGCCGAATTTTTGTTATCTTTGCTTCAAGAGATGATTTTTTTATTTTGGTTTTTGAAACTAATACAAATTTCGGAACCTCAATAATTATATAATATTTTTCAGTACTCAGCAAAGTTTTTAAGCAAGTCTTAAAACTAGAAATTTATGCTTAAGTTTACAAGATATCTTGGTGTTTTGGTCCTTATTGTTTCGATCGGAGGCATCTGGTTTCCGAAGCTCGGATATTTTCTTTTGTTTGTTTTTGCCAGTCTTATGATCATAAGCCCATTCAGGGGAAGATGGTTCTGCGGAAATCTCTGCCCCAGGGGAAGCTTCAATGATTTTATCTTGAGCAAATTGAGTTTCAAGAAAAAGATACCTGATTTTTTCCGGAGCCTCTGGCTGAGGATCCCTGTTCTTGTTCTTCTCATGGGATTTATGATCTTCAGGGTAATTCAGACACAGGGGATGATAGATAAGATCGGCATGGTTTTTGTTACAATGTGCATAGTAACCACTGCTGCTGCAATCCTTTTTGGCATATTTATCAATCCCAGGACTTGGTGCGTGTTCTGCCCGATGGGAACAGTCCAGAGGTTTTTCGGAGGGAACAAGTATCAGATTGTTGTCGACAAGAAAAAATGCATAGACTGCGGTATCTGCAAAAAGGTCTGCCCCATGCAGCTTGAGGTAAATGAGATATTGAATAAGCCCGACTGCATAAAGTGCGGAAGATGCATCGAGGCATGCCCGAAAGATGCTCTGGGTTTTGGGTAGTGAATTGTGAGAGATTTATCCTGATAAACTAGAATAACTTTTCCAAAATTTATTAACAATAGATTTTACGAAAAAATATATTGATAAAAAATTTACAAACAAAGCAGATTATGTAATATTGTGTACACATAGGATTTTAAAAAAAAGTTACATCATTCAATTTTTTTATTATTCTTTACATTAGATTGCCTGATTTCTTTTTGGAAATGTCCAACCGATCTAATTTAATTTTTTTGATTATCAAAAAAATTAACAACAATCTTTATAAATAAGTATCTATTCCTAATTGATAATAATTCCTAATAACAATGTCAGCAGCAAGAAGAACAATACAAAGAATTAAGATTATGGATTATCTGAAAAACACTAAAGCACATCCTACTGCAGAAAAAATTCATAAGAAGATTAAAAAACAAATTCCTACAATCAGTCTTGCAACTGTCTATAGAAATCTAAATGTATTAAGAGATGCCGGAAAGATTGTAAAGATTGAGTATGAAAATGAATCTCATTATGATGCAAATCTTAAATTTCACCAGCACTTTATCTGCAGGAAATGCAAAAAGATATCAGATATACATAATGAGAATATTACAAAATATGCAATAAAAAATATTGATTATGAAAAGTTTATGCCTGAAAAGGTGAAAATAATCTATTATGGTATTTGTAAAAAATGCAAGGGGGGGGTATAGATGGAAAAAATAACAAAGATGCCTTTGATAGGAGATAAGTTTCCTGAATTAGATGTTCAGACAACACACGGAAAGATTTCTCTTCCTGATTATTTTTCAGGAAAATGGTTTGTGCTGTTCAGCCATCCGGCTGATTTTACACCGGTATGTACCACAGAATTTGCTGCATTTGCAAAACGATACGAGAGATTCAAAAAATTAAATACTGAGCTAATCGGACTTTCTATTGATCAGGTCTTTTCCCATATCAAATGGAAAGAATGGATAAGAGATAATCTTGATGTCAATATTCCTTTTCCTATCATTGCTGATAATGGAGAAGTTGCTCAAAGATTGGGAATGGTTCATCCTGGGAAAGGATCAAATACGGTTCGAGCAGTCTTTATTGTTGATGACACGGGGGTAGTAAGGATAATACTCTATTATCCGCAGGAAATAGGCAGGAACATGGAAGAGATATTAAGAGCACTTAAAGCACTGCAGATTGCTGATAAGAATGATGTTGCAGTCCCGGCTGACTGGCCGAAAAATGACTTGATTAAAGATAGGGTCATTATTCCACCTCCAAAAGATGTTAAGACTGCTGAAAAAAGAAAAGAAGAATATGATTGTTATGACTGGTGGTTCTGCTACAAAAAATTAGAAAGGTGAAAAAAAGTGGAAAAAATAAATAAAATGGTAAAATGCAAAGGATGCAATAATATAATGGAAATTGTTTATTCAGAAAAAGAGATTTCCTGCTGTGGAGATATTGAAGAGATTGAAGAGCAGACTGAAGATTCAGGCTATGAAAAACATGTCCCGGTCATTGAAAAGACAAAAAACGGGATAAGGGTGAAAGTAGGATCAATTGACCATCCGATGACTGATGATCATTACATCCAGTTCATAGAACTTATTGCAGGAGACAGTGTCTACAGGAAATACCTGAAACCAGGTGATGAGCCTGCTGCGGAATTTCCTGTTGAAGCAGGAGAAGTTACAGCAAGGGAATACTGCAATCTTCATGGATTGTGGAGAAAATAGGATAACGGAGGTAGTTTAAATGAAAATAAAAAAAAAGATGCAGGATGCATTAAATGAGCAGATTAATAAAGAAATGGAATCAGCATACATATATCTTGCAATGGCAGCGTATTTTGATAAAGAGAATCTTACAGGTATGTCTCATTGGATGAAAAAGCAGGCTCAGGAAGAGGTTGATCATGCTATGAGAATCTACAGGTATGTATTTGAGAGAGCAGGAAATGTTAAGCTTAAAGCAATAAAAAAACCTGAACATGATTGGAGCAATCCTTTGGAGGTTTTTGAGGCTGCGTATGAGCATGAGAAATTTATAACTGACTCTATAAATCAATTGGTTGATCTATCTGAAGAGCTTGATGACAAGCCGACAGGAACTTTTCTGAACTGGTTCATTGATGAGCAGGTGGAAGAAGAAGATAGTGCTTTGGGAATAGTTGAAAAGCTAAGGATGATAGGAGATGCAAAACCGGCTCTTATGATGCTTGACAGGGTACTTGGAAAAAGAGAGTGAACATGAGAAAGATAAGAAATAATATTTTTTTTATTGGTTCTATTGACTGGGACAGGAGACTCTTTGATGAGCTGATCCCGCTTCCGGACGGGACAAGCTATAATTCATATCTTATAAAAGGCAGTCAAAAGACAGCAATAATCGATACAGTTGACCCGGAATTTTCAGAAGAATTTCTTGATAAGCTGAAAGATTTGGAAAAGCTTGATTATATCATTTCAAACCATGCAGAACAGGACCATTCCGGAAGTATTCCCATGCTTTTGAAGAGATTTCCTGATGCAAAGCTTGTTACAAACAAGCAGTGCAAAAATATGCTCATTGATCTTTTGGATATTTCAGGGAACCGGTTCGTAGTTGTAGAGGACGGTCAGGAGATCTCTCTTGGTGATAAGACCCTTAAATTCATTTTAACACCGTGGGTGCACTGGCCTGAGACAATGGTTGCTTATCTTAAAGAGGATTCTATTCTTTTTTCATGTGATTTTTTCGGATCCCACTTAGCAGCATCTGATCTGTTTGTAAAGAATAAATGTGAAGTATATGAAGCAGCAAAAAGATATTATGCAGAGATCATGATGCCGTTCCGGAAGATGATCAAAAAAAACATGGAGAAACTGAAAGGTCTTGATATTGAGATTATTGCCCCTTCTCACGGACCGTTGTATGATGAACCTGAATTTATTATGGATGCATACAAAGACTGGATTTCTGATAATGTGAAAAATGAGGTTGTAATTGCTTATGTTTCAATGCACGGAAGTACAAAGCTGATGACAGATAGATTGGTTGATTTTTTAATTGAAAAGGATATAACTGTAAGAAAGATAAATATTGCCCATACAGATATTGGAAAGCTTGCAATTAATCTTGTTGATGCAGCAACAATTATTATTGCAACACCGACTGTTCTTGTTGAACCGCATCCGCATGCTGCATATGCAGCAATAATTGCAAATATCCTAAAACCTAAAGCAAAATTTTTTACTGTTATCGGTTCATACGGATGGGCTGGAACAATGGTTGAGAGGATAAAAAAATATGTTCCAAACATAAAGGCTGAATTTCTTGAACCTGTTTTATCAAGAGGAAAGCCTGGTAAAAAAGAGTATGAAATGCTTGAAAATTTAGCTGAAAAAATTAAAAATAGACATGAAAAGGTGATTAAAAAATGACAAAAGTAAATGTATATTCGACACCGACCTGCCCGTGGTGTAAAAAAATAAAGGACTATCTAAAAGAAAAAGATGTTGATTTTATTGAGCACAATGTCGCTGAAGACACCAAGGCAAGAGAAGAGATGGTTGAAAAATCAGGACAATTAGGAGTTCCTGTTGTTGATATTGATGGGACTGTTATTGTTGGTTTTGATAAAGATAAGATTGATAAATCTCTTGAAAACTTATAAAAATGTTTGATACAATAATTGTTGGTGCAGGAATTGCAGGAATGACTTCTGCATTATATGCAGCAAGAAAAAGGATGCATTTTGAAATCCTTGCTACAGAATTCGGAGGCCAATTTATGGTCTCAGGAGAGGTTGAGAATTATCCTGGGATTGTAAAGACAACAGGTGTTGAGTTTGCTGATAAGATGAAAGATCAGATGGATTTTAACAATGTCAATGTTAGAAATGAGAAGGTTACCCAGATTAAAAATAAAGGAAATTATTTTAAGGTTGTAAGTGATAAACAGGTATATGAGACAAAGTCAGTTATAATTGCAACAGGGTCTCATCCCAGAAAACTTAATGTGCCCGGAGAGGAAAAATTTTCTAAAAAAGGGGTTACTTATTGTGCAATTTGTGATGGACCTTTGTTTTCAGGGATGGATGTTGCAGTTATAGGAGGCGGAAATTCTGCTTTAGAAGCTGTTTATTTTATCAAGGATATTGCAAGAAAAGTCTATCTGATTACAAATGCTAAGGAACTTATAGGACATGAATATCTTATTGAAAGAGCCAAAAAAATAAACAATTTAAAGATTCTATATAAAGCAGAAACTGAAGAAATTTTAGGGAAAAAGCTAGTTGAAGGGATTAGAATTAATGAGAAAGGTAAAGAAAAAGAGCTTGATGTTATGGGAGTGATTATTGAGATTGGGAGAATTCCAAATACTGGAATTGTGAAGAATCTTGTTGATCTTGATGAGCATGGACATATCCTTGTGGACTGCCATATGAAGACGTCTGTTCCCGGGATTTTTGCTGCAGGCGACTGTACATCAGGTCATGAATACCAGTATGTGATTTCTGCAGGTCAGGGATGCATGGCATTGATAAAGACCGCAAAATATCTGGCAAGGATAATGTGATTTTTTTAACTTACTTTTATAGATGCTCACTATAAGTTATGTCGGGAATTATAATCTATATGATCCATTTAATAAAGAAATTCACATACTTTTTTAAAATAAATCATCTTCACTTTTTGATATGGTAAGGGATCTTGATAAAATAACTTTAGCAGAATTGATGAAATTAATAGAGGAGAATGACACTAAGTCAGTCACTGAAATCCTTATTAATTTTAAAGACAATTGGAACAAGTTGATGGAAGAGAATGAAAAAGTTAACAATAGGATTAGGCTTTTTGGTCTTGTTCTGCAGAAAAAAGATCTTTCAGGATTGAACCTTTCAAATCTTGTGATTGAGCAATCTGATTTTTCTGACTCGGATTTTTCTGATTCTGATTTGTCAAATACAACAGTCTTTTATTCTGATTTTTCTAATACGACTTTTAATAATTCTAATGTCAATAATGCAAGGATGACACAATCTGACATGTCTGAATCAAGATTAGAGAAGGTATCGGGAAATATCTATTTTACAGGAAGCGTGAATCTTTTCAATACTTATGCTGGAGAGATTCCTGTTCGGCAGGAAAGGTACCAAACTTCTCCTGAAATAACAAAGAAGGGATTTGACAAGATGGAATACTATGAGCACCTTGCTGAACACGGGGAGGATCATGAAGATCATCATCATTACTGAATTAATTCTTATCCTTATTTTAACTAGCTGCTTGAATCAGTCTGTTGTTGAACTTGATTCAGCCCAAATCAGGGAATATAAGGGAGAAAGACTTGATTCTTTAAATGATTTTTTTGAAAATTCAATTCTTGGACCCCAGGTTATTGATGAAATTGGTTATTCTTTAAAGATAACTGGGCTTGTGAAAAATAATTTGGATCTTTCTTATACTGATGTTTTAGAGAACTTTCAAAATTATAAAAAAGTTGTAACTTTATACTGTGTTGAGGGATGGGATGTAAAGATTCTCTGGGAAGGAGTTCTTGTAAAGGATATCCTGAATAAAGTGAAACCAATTGATGATGCCGACACTGTGATTTTTTATGCCAAAGACGGATATACAACTTCACTTCCATTAGCTTATCTTGTTGAGAATGATATTTTGTTAGCCTATAAAATGAATAATGTAACGCTTCCTGAGGAAAGGGGATTTCCTTTCCAGCTTGTTGCAGAAGATAAGTGGGGATACAAGTGGATAAAATGGGTTACAGAAATTGAGGTTTCAAATGATTCTTCATATAAGGGATACTGGGAAAGGAGAGGTTTTTCAAATTCAGCTAATTTAGATGAGGATTTCAGATGAACATAAAAAATATAGAGGATAATTTTTACCGGGTTGAGAGCAGCTCAACCAAGGGTAAGTTTTACAAAGTAAATATTAAAGAAGAGACCTGCACGTGTCCAGATTATATATTCAGGGCTAGAAAAAGAGGTGGAGTTTGCAAGCATATAAGGGCAGTTATTGAAAAATTTAGGAAAAAAAACACATCAAATTTTGAGAAGATAAAAGCTGCAATAAAGGAGCATGGAGAGATTGATACAGCCAAACTATTAAAAGAGTTTGATGAGGATTTAATTGATAAATTGATCCAACAGGGAGAAGTTATAGAATATAAGGGAAAATTGAGGATACTTGAATAACATGAAGCTTAATGAACAGATACTAAAATTAAGAAATTCTCCTGTTAAAGATAAAATTGATTCAAGGATAAAAGAATTTGAGAGTTTTGAGGATAAATCGACTGAAGCCTGGTTTTCTGAGTTATGTTTCTGTCTTCTTACTGCCAATTGGAAAGCAAGAGGTTCAATTGAAATCCAGAAAGAATTGTGTGATAATGATTTTTGTTCCTTATCTGAAGACCATCTGAAAAAATATCTGAAAGAAAAAGGACACAGGTTCTGGCCCCAAAGAGCTGAGAGAATCTGCAGGGCAAGAGAACATATTGACATTAAAATAAAAATCACAAAAATCGTAAAAACTGAAGGACAAAAAAAAGCTAGAGACTGGCTAATAAAAAATATTTTAGGGATCGGTTATAAAGAAGCATCTCATTTTTTAAGAAATACAGGACATCTTGATCTTGCAATCATTGATAGACATATCATGTTTCTTATGATTGAAAACAGCATGATTAAAAAAAGACCAAAAACATTAACAAGAAAAAGATACCTTTTTATGGAAAAGAAACTGACCCTGCTTGCTGATAATCTTAATATGAGGATCGGAGAGCTTGATCTTTATATGTTTTATTTAAAGAAAAGAGAAGTTTTGAAATAAAAAAGAGTTATGCATTTTTTTTAAGTTGTTAGGGATTGTAATAAAATGGAGTAGTTATTTTATAAAACCTATTACTCCTTTATCAAACCATACCCGATCAATCTGAATCTTGTCCCTATTCTTCTGGATATTGTTATCCTGTCTTTTTTATCAGCACATACAGGAAGTCTTAGGTTGCATTCAATTAGATTTTTTGAAACATTTGTAACAACACCGACTGTAGCAGCAGAATTAACATTCAACATTAAAAGTTCTTTCATTTTAATTGGTTCAACCTGTTGTTCTTCTTCTAGACCCACAACCCTTTCTAAAAGATGAGGTTCTAATTTTAATTTGTCCCAGACCTCAGGAAGTTTTCCGGTATGACCGACAACATTTCCTGTAAGACTATCAGATTTTACAATTGATGGATCAAGTTCTGTAAGGATACCGACAGATCCACCAGGTCCCACTTCTTTTACAGGAGTGCTTCCTGTCATAAGATTCTTTACTGTTGTTTTATATGGTTTCCAGACCTTTTTATTTGCTTCTTCATAAACATGACCAGGTCTTATTTCAATTTCATCTCCCTTTTTTATGATTCCCTGTTTTAATGCTCCTCCAAGAACGCCTCCTTTAAGATCCTTTATGTTTTGGCCGGGTTTATTTATATCAAATGATCTGGCAATATACATTATCGGGTCAAGTTTTTTATCTCTTTTTGGAGTAGGGATATTTTCCTGAATTGTTTTTATTACTTCTCCGATATTTATGCCAAGCTGAGCAGAGATAGGTATTATCGGAGCATCTTTGAATTCAGTATCTTTTAAAAAATTTTTTATATTTTCATAATTCTTAACAGCACGTTTCTCACTGACAAGATCAATCTTATTTTGTATAACAACGATGTTTTTAATACCGCTTATCTTTAATGCCATCAAATGTTCTCTTGTCTGAGGCTGAGGGCATTTTTCATTGGCTGCTATAAGAAGAAGTGCACCATCCATTATTGTCGCACCCGATAGCATTGTTGCCATTAGGGATTCATGACCTGGTGCATCAACAAAAGATATTTTTCTTAAAATTTTGAAATCTTTTTTCTCTTTTTTTGCTTTGGCTTCAGTCGAGAAATTTCCTTCTTTGGTTTTAACAAAAGTTGTATTCGCATAACCCAACCTTATTGTAATTCCTCTTTTTACTTCTTCAGAATGTGTATCTGTCCATTTTCCTGAGAGCTTTTCTGTTAATGTTGTTTTTCCGTGATCAACATGTCCCACAAGTCCAATGTTAAGTTCGGGCTGTACTTTTTTTTGTTTTGACATCACCATTCAGAAAATACACATGATTTATAAATTTTATCAGAGAAAAAAATTTCCTACTCATAAAGAATTTTGGCTTCTTAAGGACTCCGCCAAAATTCCATAATAAAACTCTTTTTTTTCTTCAAAAAAAAAGAAAGTATATTTGGTTGATTTTAAGAAAGGGATTTTTGAAGAAAAAAATTTCCTACTCATAAAGAATTTTGGCTTCGTCTTCACTAAACTTTTTATATAAAATGCTATTTCAGTTTATCATGGATAATGAATTAAAAGATCTTTTGTATGAAATCAAAAAACAAGACATCAAAGTTGAAAAAAAATTAATCATAAAAGCATATAATTTCGCTAAAAAAGCCCACAGAGGCCAAAAAAGATTGTCAGGGAAGGATTTTATTACTCATTGCACAAGCGTTGTAAAAATTATGCTGGAATGGAAAGCTGATACTTTTACAATCTGTGCTGCTCTTTTGCATGATGTTGTTGAAGATTCCGATCATGATATTGAAATTATTAAAAAAAAATTCGGAAAAGAGATCGCACAAATTGTTAAAGGAGAGACAAAACTCAGAAAGATTATTTTCCAGTCAAGAGAAGATTACACTGCTGAAAATATAAGAAAAATTCTTCTTGCAACAACAAAAGATATCCGGGTTATTTTGATAAAACTAGCTGACAGACTTCATAATATGAGGACACTTAAATATTTCAGGAGAGAAAAACAAAAAAGGATATCAAGAGAGACTATGGACATTTACGCTCCTCTTGCACATAAATTAGGATTATATTCCCTGAAAGGAGAACTGGAAGATCTTTCATTAAGGTTTCTTGAACCAGATGTTTACCAAGACCTGAAAAATAAGATAAGTGAAAAGAGAAATAAGAGAGAGAAAAAAGCAGGTATTCTTATGGATATGATCAGGAAAAAACTAAAAGAAGCAGGAATTTCTTTTATTGAGGTTTCGGGAAGAGCTAAATATTTTTATAGTATTTATAAAAAAATGATTCGTGAGAATAAGACTTTTGATGAAATTTATGATCTTATAGCAGTTAGAGTTATTGTTAAAAAGATTCCGGACTGCTATAAAACTTTGGCTTTGATTCATCAGGTCTGGAAACCTATTCCCGGAAGATTAAAGGACTATATTGCTGTTCCTAAATCAAACGGATATCAGTCTTTGCATACGGATGTTGTTTCTCAATTCGGATCAGTTCTAGAAGTGCAGATTAGAACTTTAGAGATGCATTATGTTGCAAAGTATGGTGTTGCCGCACACTGGAGATACAAGGGAACAGAACGTGATCAAAAGTTTGACAAGAGGGTTGCATGGCTCGAGCAGATTTTAGATTGGAAAAGAAAAGCACCCTCTGATTTTCTTGAGTCACTGAAGGTTGACTTATTCCAGGATGAGATTGTTGTTTTCACACCAAAGGGAGATCCTATCATTCTACCAGAAGGATCTACTCCGATAGATTTTGCTTATGAGGTCCATACCAGTATCGGAAATCACTGCATGAAAGCACAGGTCAATAATAAACTTGTTCCTTTTGATACAGTTCTAAAAAGTGGAGATATTGTTAAAATTATTACTTCAAATAATGCAAAACCTTCAAGAAACTGGCTTAGTTTTACAAAGACAAACAGGGCAAAATCAAAGATAAGATCTGTTCTTGATATTGATGTTGATATGTCTGATCCGAAAGATGAAAAAGAGATTATCAATAGTATCAATATTAAAAAGTATCTCATACTTGATGAAAAAGGACCTTTGAAAATCTCTAAATGCTGCAATCCGAAATTCCAGGATACTATTGTTGCTTACAGGACAAAAGACAATACAATTACTATTCATAAAAAAAAATGTCCGAATATCCATTCCCTTAATCCGAATAAGATGCTTAATGTCAGGTGGAAAATACCTCATAAAAAATTAAAGAGTGTAAAGATTTTTACAAAGGACAAAATCGGACTTATTGAAACAGTTCTTAATTATTTTGTCGACAAAAAAATCAATGTCATTTCAATAAATGTCAAGGATAGGGGCAAGGTTCTTCTTTTGACATTGAAGATTGAGG
>WJJD01000145.1 GCA_014729915.1 Candidatus Woesearchaeota archaeon
CTCTGTGCAGACTTCTTTGAAGTTTCTTCCTGATTTTTTGACCAGAGAAGGATTTGTTGTAATACCGTCTATCAAATGAATGTATTTTTTTATCTCACTTATTTCAGCTGTATCAAGGAATATTTTCATCAAAAACCACCCTATATTATTAAAAAGTGAATTAGTTTTTAATGATTTCGAAAAATAATAAAAAACAATTATATTTCCAAATATTAATGAAGAAAAAAATAATGATAATCGGAACAGGGGGAACAATAACTGCAAAATTTTCTAAACACTGTTTGAAACCAGGGAAATTAAGGGAACAGGAAGTTATTGGTTACATCTCAGATGCAAGGAGTATTGCAACAATAAAGACCATTGAATTATATAAGATTGACTCATCTAATATGCAGCCCGAATACTGGATTGAAATCGCACAGACAATTTATGATAATTATAATGATTTTAATGGTTTTGTTATTTTACATGGAACAGATACAATGCACTATACTGCATCTGTATTGTCTTTTCTACTCCAGAACCTTGACAAACCGATTGTACTTACAGGAAGCCAGGTCCCGGCTGACAGAATAGGTTCTGATGCAAAAGTAAACCTGCTTGACGCAATAAGAGTTGCTGCTGAAACAACTTTGAATGAAGTAATTATTGTCTTTAATAGAAAGATATTCAGGGGAAATAGGACAAGAAAAATCAGAGAAATTGAATATGATGCATATCGAAGCATCGGTATACCAAAGCTAGGAACAATTGAATATGATATAAGAATAAACAAAAACCATATTATCAATCATAAAAAAAAAATAAAATTTTATAATAATCTTGAAAAAAATATCTGTATACAGAAAATAGTTCCTGGATATAATCCAAAAATCCTGTCCGCTTTAGTAAATTTAGGATATAAAGGGATAATAATAGAAGGATTTGGTGCAGGAAATGTTCCAATTGAAACAAATTCACTTATTCCTGCAATAAAAAAAATTGTTAATTTGGGTATACCTCTTGTTGTCTCATCACAATGTTCAATTGGTTTTTCTTGGATGTATCTTTATGAGTGTGGAAACAAAGCACTAAGAGCAGGAGCAATACCTGCATATGATATGATTAGTGAGACAGCCTTAACAAAATTAATGTGGATTCTAGGTAATTATCCAGATGCAAACTTAAAAAAAATAAAAACAATTTTTCTTGAAAATATAGCAGGAGAAATTACTGGAGTACGTGAACATAAGAAAAAAAGTCTTTGGGAATATTAAAAACTAACAATAACTGATCCAGCCACAATAAACAACGCTCCTACCAGTATTCTTATCGCACCATTCACATCAGGGATCTCTTTTAACAGGAGTATTGATAAAATAACTGTTATCAATGTATTTGTATTATAGATCGGAGCCATTTTTCCTATCTTTGCATTGTTTGCAAGAGCATATGTCACTGCAATCATTGCTGTAAGCCATAATACTCCTCCGAAGATTCCAAAGAAAATGGATTTTGGCTGCAGGCTGATTTCAGGTTTTTTTATGATAAAGCTAGCTATTGCAGCAATAAAACCACCAATTCCAAGAAGAAAGACCCCGAAAAAAGGATTGATATTTTTTAAGGAGAGCTTAAAGGCTATGCTGCTTATCCCAAAGCAAAGTGAAGCAAGCAATGAGAGTATTATCCATTGTTCCATAAAGATAATAAAAAAAATAGATAGATTATATTCTTTTTGATTTCAACAACAAATTATTAAAATGACGAGCAACTCCTTTTATCTATGGTTAACTTAGACTATCAAAAACTCGGATTCAAGTGCGGGGTAGAGATCCACCAGGAACTCAACACAAAAAAACTTTTCTGTGATTGCTCAACTTCTTTGAATGAAAAAAAGCAAATTTGCGAAATAAACAGAAAAATACGTGCTGTTGCAGGTGAGACAGGGGAAATTGACTCAGCAGCAGCTTATGAGCAGATAAGAAACAGGGAATTTGTATATCACTGCTATGAAAATGAAGCGTGCCTTGTTGATACAGACAGCGAGCCCCCTCATCCTGTAAATAAAGAGGCATTAGATATTTCTCTTGGAGTTGCAAAACTATTGAAGCTTGAAGTTCCTGATGCACTTTGTGTAATGAGAAAGACAGTAACAGACGGTTCATCCTGCTCAGGATTCCAGAGAACAATTCTTGTAGGACTGGAAGGAAAAGACAGCTACCTTCCCAAATCAAAAGTGAAAATCGAACAGCTGAATCTTGAAGAAGATGCATGCAAGATTGAAAAAAGAAAGAAAAACAAGGTGTATTATTCGTTATCAAGACAGGGAATTCCTTTGCTTGAGATAGGAACTGATGCATCAATAAAAGACCCTGTTCATGCAAAACAGACCGCGCTTGAGATAGGAACATTATTACGAAGCTTTAATGTGAAAAGGGGCATCGGAACAATAAGGCAGGATGTTAATGTCTCAATCAGGGGAGGAGCAAGGATTGAAGTCAAGGGCTGGCAGGAATTAAAGACCCTTCCAAAACTGATTGAAAATGAAGTATTAAGACAGAAGAATCTTTTAGAAATAAAAAAAGAACTTAAAAACAGAGGTTTAAAAAAATTCAAAAAAAACTCTGAAAAAGTAACTGAGATTTTTAAAAACACAAAAAACAAAATAATATCAAAATTGATAAAACAAAAAGCAGAGGTTTATGCTTTGGTCCTTCCAAAGTTCTTAGGACTATTGAAAAAAGAGCTGTGCCCGGAAAAGACTTTCGGAAAAGAACTAAGCGAGTATGCAAAAGCATACGGAACAAAAGGGATGATACATACTGATGAAGACCTTAAAAAATATGATCTTGTTAAAGAGTTCAATTCATTAAAAAAAGAACTTGGTGCTAAAAAACACGATCTCATTCTTATAATAGCAGGAAAAGAAATAATTGCTAAAAACGCTGTAGACGCTGTTTATAAAAGAGCAAACTACGCATGTAAAGGAGTTCCTGAGGAAACAAGGATTCCAAACCACCATAATGCAACATCAAGCTATGCAAGGCCTCTTCCCGGAGCAAACAGGATGTATCCTGAAACAGATGTTCCTATGGTTGAGATAACAAAAAAAATAATTGATGAAATTGAACTTCCTGAATTAATAACTGAAAAATTAGAGAGATTGAAAAAAGAATATAATATCAAAGAAAAAACAGCAAAAGAGCTGATAAAAAAAAACATTGAAATTAAGGATTACATTAAAAAATACAAAAACATAAAACCTGATTTTATTGCAAAAGCGATCATCGAATACCCAAAAGAGATCAAAAAAAGATATGAACAGGATATTGAAATAGAAAAGCACATAGATGATGTTTTTGAAAGACTAAATAAAAAAAAGATAAGCAAAGATGCAGTCCTTGAGATACTTGTGGAAATTGCAAAAGGAAAAAAACCGGATTATTCAAAGTACGAACTCATGGATGAAAAGGAACTTAAAAAAGAGATTAAGAAAATAATAAACCAAAACAAAGACCTGCCTGTGAATGCAATGATAGGCAGGGTGATGGCAAAATTGCGGGGAAAGGCTCCCGGGAAAAAAATAGTTGATATAATAAAAAAACAAATGACCTGATCATGCTATTGCCTCTTTTCTTTCTATATATGAATCAATATTTTTTATCGCAGAATTAAGCATCCTGTTCTTTGCCTCTTTTGTGTTTGATGCGTTGTGAGGCGTAACAATCACATTGTCTTTTTTTATGAGTTCTTTTGTTTCTTCAGGCATTGACTCAATATCTTTTGATTCATTATTTAAGACATCAAGTGCTGCATAGGAAATCCTTCCTTTTTCAATGCTTTCTAACAATGCTTTAGTTTCAATAAGCCCGGCTCTTGCTGTATTTATTAAAACAGCTCCATGTTTTATGAATCTCATATTTTTTTTATTTAACAGATGATGGGTCTTTTTATTGTAGGGTGCATGCAGTGTTATTATATCTGAGAAAGTCAAGAGTTTTTCAATGCTTTCAACATAAGAAAAGCCGTATCTTTTTTGAGCTTCTTTGTCTTCAATAATGTCATAGGCCAAAATGTTCATCCCGATACCAGAGGCAATCTTTATCACATTCATACCTATCTTTCCGGTTCCTATAACACCGAGAGTCTTACCCTTAAGATCAAATCCTTCAATTTCTGAAACATCCGGATCTTTTTTCACAAGGGTCTCTGGCATCTTTCTTGATATTGAAAAAAGCAATGCAAAAACATATTCAGCAATAGTATTTTGTCCGTATTCAGGAGCATTTGCAACAATAATTCCTCGTTTTTCACATTCATCAAGATCAATGTGATCAATACCGGTTGACATTGTTGATATCATCTTCAGGTTAGGAAGTTTTTCAAGTGTATTCTTGTCAAATTTTAAATCAAGCATCCTTGCCCTTGTAATAATGATGTCAGCATCTTTGTTTTCTTTAATGTTTTCAGAATTCAACGGTTCTCTATAAATTTGGACATTGTGTCTGTTGAACTTATTTTTCAGTATACTTTCCTGCCATGGTTCAATCAAAAAGCAGCTAATTTTCATATTGTTGCACCTTTTATTATTGAATAGAATAATTTATAATTCTTTTTTATACTTTAAATATATAACGACTATAAAATATAAATTTCTGTAAAAACAGAAATTTATCTGAAACAACGACTCAATAAAAAATTTTATATATTATCCGCTAATCCTATGAATAAAGACGGGGACATAGTACAACCTGGCTAGAGACACTAAAAAGTGTCAGCCAATATAAGCGGCTCCAGAACTGGAGCGATGAGGCAAACGCCGATGATTAAGGTTGCGGTATGTCGCTTTTGATGAAGATACCGCTAGATCTGGGTTCAAATTTCCATTGAGATGCGATCTCGTGGGATGCCAGTCCCAGTGTCCCCATCTTTTCTATATTGGGAATATATTTATGATTTTTTTGAAGATTAAGTAAATGTCTACAGTCAGTAGTGAAAATAGTTACTTTAGAATAGCAAAATATTTAAAGGCTCAATAATTAATAAGAATGGTAACGGGGTGATTTTTATGGGAAGAATTATGAGAAAAATCGGACCATGGGCATTTATATTCGGGTTAATCATAGCAGTAGTTACTGCAGTTATTGTTGAGCCAAACACAGGTTTATTATGGATACTGGGGTTTTTAGGATTATTAGTTGGCCTTTTGAATATCTCAGACAGGGAAGTAAGAACCTATTTAATTGCATCTATTGCCTTCCTGGTTTCAGCATCGAGCCTTTCAACCTTGCTTGAACCTGTTCCTATAGTAGGATCAGCTATAAGACCCTTTTTAACAAATGTCGTTATATTTATAGCTCCGGGAGCAGGTATAGTTGCACTAAAGGCATTATACATGATCTCAAAGGACTGAATTATTTTTTTACAATTTCTTTTCCGGCTGCATTTCCAGTATAACCGCAATGTGTACATTTAAAATAATCCTCAGAGAGAGCAATCACCTTGATTGATCCGCATCTAGGACAATGGATTCTTTGCATATAATTATATACGATGTTTTATATTATTAAATTTTATTATTTAAGACCAAAATAGACTCTTCTGTTGTTTTTACCCTTATTGTCAGCCTTAATAAAAATAATTTCTCCAACTTCTTTTAATGACTTCACATGGCATCCTCCATCTGCCTGATAATCAAAACCCTTAATATCAACAATTCGTATCTTATCAACTTTTGGAGGCAGAGCATTTGCAAGTTTTACCATATTAGGATCCTTTAATGCTTCCTTCCTGTTTTTATAATAAACCTCAACAGGAAGATCCTTTTTAATAAGCTCATTTGATTTTTCAATCATCTCTTTAATTTTGTCCCTGTCAAAATCATCGAGTGAAAAATCAATTCTTGCCTTTTTTATTGTTATGTTGTTCCCGGTGATTTTTGCATCAAGCTCCTTTGAAAAAAACCCGCTTAATACATGAGCTGCAGTATGAAACCTCATCAATTTGTATCTTCTGTCCCAATCAAGTGTACAATGGACTTTGTCTCCTTTTTCAATCTTTCCTTCCGGTTCAACCTGATGGCTGATTTTTCCGGAAAATTTTCCTGCATAAATGACTTTTACTTCTTTCCCGTCAGATTCCCTTTTTATGGTTCCTGTATCCCATGCTACTCCTCCTGATTTAGGATAAAAAGCAGTCCTGTCAAGCACAACAAACTTACCCTGGGAAACGGACTTAACATGAGCATCCCATTCTTTAAGATACATCTGATCCATATATAATTTTTCAGCCATAAAAATCACCTTTTAATAAAAAAACTTGCGGAATATAAATAATTTTGGGATAGAGCACGATATGTAATTAAACTAGATAAAAACAATTATGAGTTTTCGCTATTAGGTTTATTTGCCCAATAACTGCAACTCATAAACCAAAACTTCCAATCAATTGCCCTTCCTGTTTTAGATATACTCTTTCATGATGTTTAGAATCGATTCAATATTTCTTGCTTTTGTTAATTTTTTACGGATTTTACTTCCCTTTCTAATTGATTTTGTGAACCACTGGGCATGTGTTTTTACCTCAGCATATCTTATTGTACCATATTTTCTGCTCAATCTTACATATTCAAAA
>WJJD01000146.1 GCA_014729915.1 Candidatus Woesearchaeota archaeon
AGATATGCTCAGTCGTAGGTCGGAGAGCTTAACAGGTTTTTCCCGGTTGCGGTGCTCGGGCTCACCTCTAAAGGGTTCGCCCTGCGCTCCTCACCCAAATTCCTTCGGAACTTCGGGAAAAACCGATGTTAAGTTCAATTGTGTTTAAGTTCTTTCTTCTTTTAGAAAAAGAAGCAAAATTGGGGGAGTTCGGTCTTTCAGACATATACACTCGCTACGCTCGAATGATTCATTTAAAAAGGCCTATTAGCTGTCCAATTATAGCTTGTACTTCGCTATTTGAAACTAATTTCGGATTTGAACTTATAATCATCCTTAATTTTTTATTGTAAGTTAGAACACCTACATATTTTTCCATAGTATCTGAGTAAACAACAGGTCCCTGCAATGTATTAATAAGTGAGTTTTCTTCTGAATGCACTAATCCCAGATTGGCTATTGTAAATGTTGAATTAACTATATCCATGTTAGATTTTCTAATCATCTTTTTTGCAATTTTATCATCTCTATAACCAAAAAGGTTCAAAAGTATTGCATCTAACAACTTGGGAGAAAGTAAATTAATTTTCTGGCTTTCAAATTTATTCGTATCAAATTCTTTCTGTATTCTTGATTGAAACTGCATTGCGTTTTCCCAAAAATTTAAATTATTATTATACCTTAGTTTTAGTCTTAATGCTGATGCAAAATAACCTAGCTTGTCTTTTGGATCGTCAATCAAATATTGCCTTAAATTGTCTGCAATTATAAAATTATCAGAATAATTCTTTTTTTCCAATAATTTGTGTTGGATATATAAAAGCCCTGTAGTAATTCCGGTATTAACAGTAATTCTATTTTCCTTGCATCTTGTGATAATTTTGGCAGTTTCTTCTTCTGAGAAACAGTGAATAAATAACTGAGGCTCATGTTTCCTCCAGAAACCTTCGTGTATACTTAAGCGTTCCATATTAGTTATGCTAAATTTCTTTTTGGACCATTTTTTATTGATAAAATAAAAAATGAATTTTTCCAGCCAATTGCCTAAATTTTGAGGAATATTACTGGGTTCCAAAAATAAAAATTTTCGAGATGAATAATCAATATCTATTCCGAGAAGCATTTTTTCAATATCTTTGAACAAATATACCAATGACATTCCGTCGCAAATTGTATGATGGGAATTTATGATCAGTGTCATTTCCTTATTCTTTTTCAATAATCCAAATTTTATCAATGGACCTTTTTCAATATCAAAAAAATGCTTTAATTCTTTTTTTAACAAATCTTCAATATTTGTATTAGAATATTGTACAATGTCAGGTTCAATATTTTTGTCAATTAAATAATAAAAAGTATCATTATTACTATTTATTTTACAGTTCAAAAGCTTGTGTTTATGGCTGAGATTAAATATTATTTTTTGCAACTCTTCTTTTGAAATGGACTTTTTTAATGTCCCGAAAAAAACAACATTAGAGTTGGGTCTATTAAGAAGAAGACGAGGAACACCAATTATTTCATTAATAAAATCCATATTAAACTATTTAAAGTTTCTATATTTAAATGTGGTACCCTGCATATAGGGTAAAGAATATTGAAATACAACCGTAATAAATATTAAAAATTATAATATATCATCTATAAGTAAGTCAGTTATCTTTTTCTCAATGATTCTTAAATGTTCAATAAGCGTAGCTTTACTACAACCAGCTATCTTTGCCAAATTCTGACCATTGATCATTCTAGGATAATCATAATATCCTTGTCTTTTAGCGATTAAAAAAATTTCTCTCTGTCTTTCAGTCAATTCTGAAAGAATTGAATAACCTTTATAATCTGACTTTTTATAAACTATTGATTGCACTTCTCCTAAATCAGGCATCATTTTTACGAATTTATTCAAATTTTTTTCTGATGCTACACAACTCATTACTAATTCATCTTTTTTAATAATCATTGGCTTGTCCCAAATAACATCAAGATTAAAAAAATTTAGTGTTTCCATATCTATATTATTATATGTTATTTTAACTAAACAAAAATATGTGTTTTTATAATTCTTCAGAATACTTAGTATTTCAATACCTTCTAGAGCATTCGCATCTTGTAGTTTGAATCCATTCTTAGTTTCTATTTTTAATATATCCAGTTCAGATTTATTGTTAAAATCAATTTTAAGTACATTCTGCACAGAAACAGATTTTATATTATCAAGAAATTTATTGAATATATCTTGCACTTTACTATTTGGATGTAATTTTATTGTAACTTTTCTCATCTTTGATTTTACCATCAATAAGCTTTATGACTCTGTCAAAATATTTTATTTGTTCCGGGTCATGGCTTACCATGACGATAGTCTGATTTGATTTTTTATTCAATTCTTTGAATAATTGCATAATTTGCTCCGATGAAAGAGTATCTAAATTTGCTGTGGGTTCATCAGCAAATAAGATATCTGGATTATTTATTAGAGCTCTTGCAATGGCTACTCTTTGTTGTTCTCCCCCTGAAAGCTCTGAAGGTTTATGATTATATCTATGTGAAAGACCAACTCTTGTTAGTAGTTCTTTTGCTTTATTTATATATATTTTTCTGTTCTCACCTGTTGCTTTTCTTGGGATGAATACATTTTCAAGACTTGTTAACTCAGGCAAGATTCTGTACTGCTGAAATACATATCCTAAATGATTAAGCCTAAAAAAAGCTAGTTCTTTCTCATTTAGTTTTGTAACTTCTTTTCCTTTTATGTTAACCGATCCAGATGTAGGTTGATCCAAAAGTGCAAGTTGATGCAATGTTGTTGATTTCCCACTACCTGAAGGACCCATTATACCTACAAACTCTCCCTTATAGATCTTAAAAGATATAGCTTTAAGTACCTTTGTTACTACACTTTCAGTCTTATAGTTCTTAACCAAATCTTTAACAACAATAATTTCTTCCTTTTTTACCATTTTTATCCTCTAAATATTGCATCTAATATTCTCTCTTTGACTATACCTCTTGAAGCGAAATATCCAGCAAATAAGGATGCAACCAATAATATTGTAAAATAAGCTATATATAATTCATTGCTGATTATTATGGTTAAATCTCCTAAAATCGTTTTGACAGGAGAAGATTCTGTATATATTTGGATTAAATATGTAGAAAGGAAGCCCATAAATGCCCCAAAAAAACCATAGATAATTGATTGGATCATGTATGATATCAATATCGTTCTTTTTTCAATACCTATAGCTTGTAGTATACCAATCTGGCTTCTTTTTTGTGAAACATTAATGAAAATTACAATAAATATTGTTGCAAATGATATGATCACCCCAATGAGAGTAGTCATTAAACTTATTAAATCTAATGTTGCAAAAAATTCACTTATTGATCCTGTTTTTTCTTCCCAAACAGAAATCTTTCCATCGACTGAGTTTTCCATGATCAATTTTCTAACAAAATCATCTTGCTGCCTTCCTGTTGTTTTAATGATTATCTTAGTTGCTACATCTAATTCTTTATCTGAAAGATTAAAGATTTTCTTTGCTGTTTTTTCATTTATAATCAAAGATAGATCAAAAAGCATTAGATCTGTTAGATATATTCCCTCTACCTTCATTTCCTTCTTCACACCATTATCAAATAAGACTGAAATCGACTCACCTGAAGAAATTTCTAAAGATGGCAATGATTCAACTAATGTATGTTCATTCGAAAGTTCACTTGGTAAAAGTAAAGAACCTCTAGATCCTTTTGAAATCATATTTCCTGCTACAATTCTTTTTTCTAAATCAGAAACCTTTGATTCTTTTTTTATATCTGAAATCATTAGAGGGGCTGATAATTTTTTACCATTCTTATCAATAAGTGTGACGCCTCTTTCATATCTACTAGAGACAGCAATAACACCAGGATATTTTTCAATATCATTTACTAATGAATTTGCTCCAAATATTAATTCATTGTTTCCTTTTGGCTCTATTATAATATTTCCCAAACCATTATCAATCATTTCATCTTCCACCATAAAAACTAGTCCTGAAATCATCCCACCAGCAAAACTCATACTTAGAAAACCTAATCCGATGATGATTATAATTGAGAAAAAAAGACTCTTTTTATAAGTAATATTTTTTATGGAAAGGAACAATGCAACTCTGAAACTATCTAGTAATGAACTATCCATTTTTATATTTACCTTTGACATAAATCTTATAAAATATATATCCGACGATCACAATTATCAAAAGACCAAACAAATAGAATACCGAATGAGATTTTGAGTCAACATTAATTTTTAGATTTTGAGATGATTGGTGAAGACCAAGGTCATCTTCATAATTGATTAAATAGTCCATTTCTATTATGCCATCATCATTTGGAGTCAACCAAAAAAATGCAGATGTATCCTCTGATTCTTCAAGTTCGCCCAAATATGCCCTTTTAATTCCCTCTATTTTTTCTGATTCAATAAGAAGACTAATCTTTTTTGCTATTCCTTCTCCTTGATTTTCCAATCTGACTGTTAATAAGAATTCTTTTCCAACAGAAAGCTTTTTTGCATCAATTTTTATTGATGTTATGTATAGACCTGCTAAATCAATTAAATCTAAACCAAAATCTTGTTGGTAATTATAGCTTTCAGATTTTTCATTTATATAATCCATACTAAATGTTAATCTGCTTGGATTATTATCAAGATCATCAGAAGACATGATAGAAACTTCTGTTTCGTAATCTTGTTTTGGAGTCAACTTCTCTACATAGAGCAAATTTGAATTATCCATAACAAAGCCTTGTGTTATTGGTTTAATTTTGATATTTCTAGCTATACCTGTCCCTACATTCTTAATATTCATTACAACACTGAATCGTCCATCTGTTGTTACAGTCTCATTCAAAAGTTTCGAATCAAATATAATCTCGGGTTGACCAATAACTCTCATTAATAATTTCTCTTCAATTATTACACCATTTCTTTTTATTTTGGCAATGATGGGATAATCTCCAGAAACTGTTTCAGGTTTGACTGTAAAATAATAGATATTATTTTTTGAACAACCTACACAAAGATCAAACACTTCATCAAACTTTTCATCTTTTGATTTTAGAAAAAATTGTTGATCAAAATCCAATGATACAGAAACATCCTCACCTAATTCTCCCCCGTCATTATAGATTCTCAGTTTAATTGTAAAATCTTGACCCGGTTCAACAGGATAAGGACTTATTGAATCAAAAGCTCCAGAGATATGTGGCGAATCTGTATTGTAGAATGAAGCATGAGTAAAAGGAACACATAAAAGTAACAGTAATAATGTTTTTATTATATTTTGCATAATCTTCACCTCTTACTTTAGATACTAAAATGGTTTACTTAAATTTATAACCCTATATATAGGGTAAGAATAACCAAATTTGTTTATATGAATCATACATTAATACTTGTTCTTGATGTATCGCTACGCTCTTTTGAAGGAACTGAACTCCCCCAGTGCTACGCACATATTGACTCGCTACGCTCGAATTTATTGGAACTTAAACACAACTCTGCGGACGCAGTTTTCCCACACTGCGTATGGGAAAAGAACTTAACAGGGCTTAAAGGGTTCGAAACGACCGCTTCGCTATTTTGCCATACAAAATTCGTTTCTCTCCCAAATTTTTTGCTACGCAAAAAACTTCCCTTAAGCCTGATGTTATACGCAATCGAATTTTCACTTTAAGAAAAAGGGGTTTCCTAAAAAATAGAAAGGGAAGGGGAACAAAAAAAGAAAAATTATCTGCTTCTTTGAGCGGCTTCTACAATAAAAGTATCTTTGTATGTTTCTGCAACTTTAGCCAAATATGCGGGATCAGTTATTTTTCCTGTAGCAATAGCTTGGGGTGACTGATAACCAAATTCTAAATTTGCAGGAACACCAGAAACAACCCGTTTCAAGAAATCTTGGTCATCTATTCTGCCCATAGCACTTGCTTTTCCATGCCAATGTTCCAATGACTTAAATCTCAGTTCAATGTTTTTTTGAGCCTGTTCCAATTGACGAGTTTCATATCCTCTTAATTTTTCTGCATGATTTGAGAAACCATATTTATCCAATAAACCTGCAAATTGTTCTACAAAAGCAGGATTTAATTGAGCAATTACTTCAGGGTGTCCATGAAACTCTCTGATGCCATGTTCATATGGTTTCCAATTTTCTTTCGTATCTTCAATAGCATGAACCAATCCTGCATACATAGAATCTAAAAATCCTCTCCTTTGTCTTGGATTCATTTTTTTAATTCTGGATTGAAAATCTGCAAGATTCTCAGGTGTATAATGACCATTTAATTCTGCTCTAAAAACATTACCTTGATCATGTGCAATTCTTCCTCTGTAAGAATATCCTTCAGGATTTTGCTCACTTAACTCATCTAATTTCTTAACAACTCCGATAAAGAAAGCATCATCACCAGGCACATGGCTCAATGCAGTGGATAGTGCGAATAGTGGTGGGTCATATGGAACATCTCTTCCTTCTAAATAATCATCAATAACCTTTCTGAGTGCTTCTGGATTGTCTTTCATTTTTCCAACTTCTTTCTCAGCGTGTGATTCCATTTTTATTACCTCATAATCTTGATATTTGATTTATGTTGAATATAGTATAAAGTCTAACTTTATAAACCTTTCGGTTTGTAACTACTTCTAAAAGACAAATGAGATTAAAAAGTTCCCCTTCCCTCGATGATTTTGTTGGATTGGGCTTCGCCCTTTAAGACGGAAACCCCTTAAATTTAGTCTGCTTCGCAGAGATTGATAATAAAGTGAAAATTCGACTTCTTCGGCTTCGCCTCGACCACG
>WJJD01000147.1 GCA_014729915.1 Candidatus Woesearchaeota archaeon
ATTTACGATGGAGAGGTAGGGTTTTATCAGATTCTGGAAGAAAATGACGGAAATTATCTAGGACTCTTTCAGTTCAAAAGTTATCTACATGATACTGGGGTCCAATGTGAAGATGCTGAACGGCTAGCAAATGGAGTATGTCCTGATGATCCTGGAGCATTGACAATTGAAAATGCAATTTATACATGGGACAAAAAAGCAGAAAAATGGTCACTGCATGGGTATAATAATCCTGATACAGCAGTGGGAGGAAGCTATGGAATAAGAATGCCTGTTGATGAACATGCTGCTTTTTCTATTGGGTGGGGAGGAGGCAATCCAGATCCAAAGAATCCAACTCCTGTTACTAAGGGATTTGCAGTGTATCCGCATATTGTTACAAAAAATTATGATACTGGAGAAGAGTATTATTTAGTACGTCCTGATGTAAGACTTGAGGGAGCAGAAGCAACACTCGCGGTTGGAGTAAATTGGAACGATCAAAGATCATCATATGCAATATCAGCACCAGAAGGAGGTATCTGTTCTCAGGATGGAAATATCCATTCTTGTTCTTCAGATGAGAGACTTAAGGAAAATATCAGGCCAATAGAAAATGCTGTTGAGTATCTTTCAGAATTTGAGCCGGTTGAGTTCACATGGAAGGACAGTAAAGAAGCGTCATTAGGACTTATTGCCCAGGATGTTGAAGAAACACACCCGGAACTTGTAGTAGAGAATGCAAAAGGATATAAGAGTTACAATGATCCTGGTTTTAAATATATGTTAATTCAAGCAGTAAAAGAGCTAAAACAGGAAAACGAAGAGTTAAGAGCAAGGATTGAAAAATTGGAGAATTGAAAAATTAAAGCATAATTAAAAAAAATATTTTTTATTTTTTTTAATGGGAAAAGAACATGAAGAATTCAAAAAATAAAAAAAAGACACCTGAAAAAAATCTTAAATATGTAGCTATAGCAATAGTGATGGTTGTATTAGTTTCTGTATTGCTTTTTCAGTTTTTTCCAAAATATTTCAAACAAACTGACCCAATCAGGGAAACATCAAAACCGGCAGAGGAAAAACCTGAAGAAATCCCTGTTAGAAAAATATCAGTAAAGGGAATTGAAGCAGCTGAAAAAATCGGTTTATTTTTAGAGACCATGGAATCACAGGATTCATATTATTGGATAAAAGAATGTTCAGGCCAAAAAACCGATAACACCCAAGTTCAAATGAATTACTGGGCATTAATGGCTTATACTGGATTGTATGACTCAACCAATAATGAACAGTATAGACAGAATGTGTTTAGCAATTGGGAAAAAATCTCAAAAGATGACACAGGGGCATCAATTTTTCTATCACATCAATTAATTTCCTTTAATAAAAAATTCAGATCTCATCTAGATGGAGAAAATAAAGCAATACTTGATAATAAGATAGAAGAAATGGGATATGATCTTGCATCAGGTATTTATGAACCGGGTCCTGCTGATAAAGCAATGATTAAGTCAATTCTTGCAAGAAATGCATATCTTTCACTTGAATTATCAGGAAAGAAAACAAAATCAATACTTGACAAAGCTGATCAATTGTTAAATTCAGCTGTGCAGGACAATCAGGCTCAGGATGTACTATTTTCTGAAAAAAATATTCATGAAGATGATTGTTGGATAAAGCTTGCACAGTTGCAAAAATACAGGATAACTAATGACGAGACTATTCTTGCCAATGTCCGAAATTATTTTGACATGGTTAATTTTAATGAGATTTCAAAAACAATATTATTAGATAATTCAATTCCTATGAATATCTTATCATGTTCAGAAGCATTAATTGAACTCAATGAAATTACCGGTGATAAAAAGTATCTTGATGATTCAAAAGAGATTTTAAAAGCTTATCTTGTAAATAACTGGGATATGCAGGAGAACAAGATTTGCAATTCAGATTATGCAGTGACATCAAGACGGAACTCACCCAATCTAAAAGAGGATCAGTTATCAAAGACATTTTCAGAAAACGCATATCTGATATATTTATTAACAAATGAAAAAATAAGACATAATACTTTTGAGTGGTCACAATAAAATGAAACTTAAAAAAATAATAACAGGATTGTTTTTTATACTATTATTAACATTAGTTTATGCAGATCATATTTGGCTTCCCTCTCCTCTTCCTGAAGATGAATTACCAGGACCATTTGTTCCTGAAGATGAATTTGTTGATAGTGATGGAGACGGAACCCCAGATGTTAGCTGGGCTGACAAGGGTTATCCAGACTGGTACAGTGATAATTTAGAAACCTGTCAGTATTTTGTTCCAGAATCTGCAGATATGATAAATTATAACGCACCCTCCTGGTGTGCGGAAAAAATAGGTATTTGTGAATGGCCTTATGCCTGGTCAGGCCGGCATAAAACTGTTTCCGATGTTAATTGTTTTGTTTGTAGCTGTTCAAAACCACAGAATGGATGTGAATCACCTCCCTGTTCTCCTGAATCATGCAAAGAGGAATACCCTGAAATGCCGGGAATCTATGAATGCTTTATAAGAAACGGAGATGTGCATGAAGGATGTTTTTCAGGTCCATCCTGTATTGGCGGCTGCAGTTGCGGAAATCCGACACAAGTAATAAGGGATTGTGCATTTTGCGGAGACGGCTATTGGAAACAAAATATAGATTGTTTAATTCCAAGTGGGAGAGACTGGGGATACTGCATGGAGGAATCACTTCCTCTATGTACTGAAAATGACGGGACATGTAGCGAGTGCTATATTGACAGCGGAGAATTTGAAGGAATCTGTCTTGATAATGCAGACAACTTAATTAGGTGTTCATCAGATGATGATTGTCCTGTGCTGGAGGAATGTGATCCTGCTTGTCTTTCACCTGATGATCCTGTTTGTAATGATCCTGATCATGAGGATTATTATAAATGCAGCTGCGGAGAAGGATACAATCCTGATTGTTCTGATGATTGTTTGCTTCCAGCTGAAGAAATCCCAGTGTCTACATGTCTTGGAAAAGGGGAATTGTATGTTTATCGCGGTACAAATATGATGCAAAGACCAATCAGTATTTCTTTTGATGTCAACGGTTCCAGAGATGAGCTATTGATTTTTGGCAGAACATCAAAAGAATATTTTAATGTTGAGATTAATGATATTTTAGTGGATCATGAAAATGATATTGTGTTAAAGGCATTTGGAGATGATCCTTTTGATGTATGGATTTATTCAATCACACTGCCTGTAAATCCTGACACTTCAAATAGCATAACAATTAAACCAAGAAATTCAGGACCTGAGTGGAATGCAAGAGCTATTCAGGGATATCTTGCTCAGAACACAGAGGAACCTGTATATTTAATCGATACATTAAATATAAGATATACTGGAGATACATGGATTGGTTCAAATGAATTTTATTTAACTCCTGAGTTATATAATTTTGTCTACTTTGACAAATATACACTTTATAATGACGGAGGAATTGATGAAAGAATCCTTACAGCAAGGGTGTATGACCCGGATGATAATCTTATCCTTGAACAATCAACAGATAAACCTGTTGCGCCTTCACCAGCACCAGAGGATGTTCAGGGAGTTGTAGCAGGTGATTATTTCGAAGTTACTCGTGATAACATCGGAATTTATGAATTGACAGTTGAATCAGATGACAGTGTATACTGGGTTTATGTGGATTGTCCTCAACCCTCTTGTCAATGGTGCGGGGACGGTATATTGAACGGAAAAGAAACATGTGATTATAGTGTAGAAGATGGTGTGGATTCAAATGAAGACGGTATACCTGACAATAAGTGTGAGCTTGACGGAGTGTTGTATGATTGTGATACAGACTGCCAGTGTGACTGCAGAAGCAAAGAATGGTGTGGGGACGGCATACTGAACGGAGAAGAGAGCTGTGATTTTAATGCAGGATACCCAGATAATATATGTGTAATTGATGGAGAAGAATATCCGTGTGATAACCATTGTTTATGCGGATGCAGGACAAATGAGTGGTGCGGGGACGGCATATTGAACGGAAAAGAGGATTGTGATTATAATGCAAATTCTCCTGACAATCAATGTCCTGACGGAACAGAGTGTGATGAGAATTGTTTATGTACAGGAATTGAACCTTATTGCGGGGATGGTATTGTACAGGATGGAGAAGTTTGTGACTATAACGCACCATATCCCGGAAACAGATGCTTTTCAGATGGACAAGAGTATGATTGTGATCTTGAC
The DNA here is from genome assembly GCA_014729915.1 of Candidatus Woesearchaeota archaeon. GTDB lineage: Archaea > Nanobdellota > Nanobdellia > Woesearchaeales > GW2011-AR15 > WJJD01. The sequence goes on from WJJD01000147.1 coordinate 4,243, forward strand.
TGTACATGTGGGTGTAAAGAACCATCATGCGGTGATGGAATAGTAAGTGATGGAGAGAAATGCGATCCAGAGGCACCGTATCCCGGAAATAAGTGTTTTATAGATGGAGAAGAATATGATTGTGATGTTGAAACCTGTGAATGTGAAACTAATTGCAATGAGCAGCCTTCTTGCGGTAATGGTCAGTGGGATGGAGAAGATATTGATAATGAGTGTGAATATACACTTTGTGATCCTGTAGCCTGCAGTGAATCAGATGTATATCAGAATGAGTTGTGCCGAGCATGCAATGCCCAGATAACACACTGCTGGGATTCAGAAGCCCCGGTAGAAGATGCATGCAGACTCCTTTCAGAATGGCAGGGACCTGAACATTATTATTGTGAAGATGGGGGGGAATGTCAAAGCAATTGTGAATGTATGACTCCAGATGAGTGTTTTTATTGCGGA
>WJJD01000023.1 GCA_014729915.1 Candidatus Woesearchaeota archaeon
AAAAATTCGGCGAGAGGCGGCTATCCTCGACTTAAAAGTCGAGGTATTACGCCTGCCTCTCTTTTTTGCCGAATCGCAAGAAATCCATTTGGATTTCTGTGTGCCAAAAAGCATAAGCTTTTTGAGCATTTTGGGATTAAACATTTCGCCAAAAATGGCGGGGTTTTAAACCCACTGAAAATTTCTGGCGAAATTTTCAATAAAAAGAGCTTCATTGTATTATATGGAAGAAGAAGAAGAGTCGGAAAAACCGTATTGATTTTATCGGGGAGAAACTCAATGAAAAAAGAATTGTTCTTGCAATAGATGAATTTCCCTTTTTAGTTGAATCAAATAAATCTATTTATTCTTGATAAAAATTCTTATCTGTATAAAGAGCCTGAATTTATTTTAAGACAGGAATTAAGAAATCCGACTAATTATTTGGCAATTCTTACAGCAGTTGCTCTTGGAAATACAAAACTGAACGAAATTGCAAACAAAACAAAAAAAAAAATTTGAACAAATCTGCATTGAATTTACAAGAAAATATTTTAATTAAAAAAGATGGAAGAGAAATTTTTTCAGATATGATCAGAAGAGAATTTGCACGTAAATATTCATCATATACCTACAGATTTTATACATTTGGTATTCACAATTAAATTTTTATTTTTTTCTATATTGAAAAAAATAAAAATTTAATAACATTTATATAGTAGAAGTTCTTTTACCACAACATAGTTACAAAATATCATACAGATTACAAAAAATGAGGTAAAATGAATATTTTATTTGATATCAATCATCCTGCAGACGTCCATCAATTCAGATATGTAATTGATAAATTAACAAAAAAGCATGATGTGAAAGTTATTGCAAGAGACAAGGACTGTGTTTATAGTCTTCTTAGATATTTTAATATCCCTTTTATCAAAAGAAATGGATATGACGGTCTTTTAGGAAAGATTTTCGGGATGATTTTTATTGACCTTAAGCTCATAAAAATATCATTAAGATTCAAGCCTGATGTTCTTGTTGGATCTTCAGGAAATGTCTATGTTGCACAGGCAGGAAAATTTTTGGGAATTCCTTCAGTTGTGTTTGAAGATACTGAACATTCCAAGCTTCAGAATAAGCTGTGTTTTCCTTTTGCAACAAAGATTGTTACTCCTGAATCTTTTAAGCTTGATCTTGGTAAAAAACAGGTAAGATATCCGGGCTCAAAAGAGCTTTGTTACCTATCTTCAGATTATTTTGTCCCTGATAAAAAAATTAAAAAAAAGTTAGGGAAAGGAAAGATCATCTTTTTAAGGTTTGTTTCCTGGAAAGCAAGTCATGATATCGGAAAAAAAGGCATATCTAATAAAAAAAAGCTTGTTAAGAGATTAAGCAAGCTGGGAAAGGTTGTAATCTCTTCTGAAGAAAAGCTTCCTGAAGCCTTGGAGAAATATGAATTAAAGGATTGCAAAAACAAGATACATGACTGCCTTTATTATTCTGATATTGTGATAAGCGAGGGAGCGACAATTGCTGCTGAAGCTGCTGTTCTAAAAAGGCCTGTGATTTATGCAAATGAGCTTTCTATGGGCTATACTGATGAACTTATTAAAAAGGAGATGATGGCTCAGGTTACAGATGATGAGAGGATAATTGAGCTTGCTAAAAACCTGATTTTAGAAAAGAATAAGCCAAAAAAACTAAAAACAGAATTTGACCTTAATGAATTCATGGCAAAGGAGATTTTAAAATGCGCAAAATAGTGTTTGTTACAGATATTGACCTTAGCAAAGAGACAGGCACAGGTATTTCTCTTTATATGAAAAATCTTCTTGAAAATATCAACGCTGAAAAAATAGTTGTCGGCAAAAACAAGCCTGATAAGAATTATTTTAAAGCCCACAGATTTGTATCAATTGATGCTGAGTCTAATTATAAATTCCTTTTTGAGCTGTTCTGCCTTGATAAGAGCTTTATCCCTGATGATGCTGTAATTGTTTTTCAGAGGCCGGATTTTTGCTCTGCTTTTTTGAATGTTTCCAATAAAAAAATAATTACTGTTCATGGAAATCCTGCTGAAATCATAAAAAAGAAAAAAGGCCGGGCTACATTTTTGATTTACAAGATCCTTGAAAAAATAGGATTTTTCATCTCTGATAAGATCATTTTTATAGATTCTGATACAAAAAAGAAGTATGGAATTTCTTCATCAGTCATCCCACCGGGAATTGATACAGATCTTTTTTTTGCAAAAAAGAAAAAAAGATCAAAAATAAAGACCCTGCTTTATGTGGGAAGGATTGAAAAAGAAAAAAATGTTGATAAGATCATTAAAGAGTTTGAGGGGATTGTTAATAAGGATTACAGATTGATCGTTATCGGCAAAGGAAGGCAAAGGATTGATTCTTCTGATAAGAGAGTAAGGATAATTTCCGGAGTTGCTCATGACAGGATCCCTGATTTTATGAACAGGGCTGATGCGCTTGTGCTTATGTCTGACTCTGAGGGAGTTCCAACAGTCATTCTTGAGGCGCTTAGCTCAGGAACACCGGTTCTTGCAAGAGATGTTGGTGATGTTTCCAAGCTTGTTGTTGATGGTGCTACCGGTTATATTACTGAATTTGGAGAGATTGAGGAAAATTTTAACAAGATCCTTGAAAAAAAGGACTGGGTAAAGGAATGCGTGAAAAAAGCAAAGGAATATTCATGGGATAAGATTGCAAAAAGATTAGAAAAAGCCTATTTTGAAAAATGATAAAAAATATTATCAAAAAAGCAGGATGCAGGGTTTTGCATGGTTTTAAGATTTTTAAGTTTAAAAATTTTAATACGAGAATCATTGCTTATCACACTGTCAATCCAGAATATTTTGAAAAGCAGATGATGTTTCTTAAAAAGAATTTCAATGTCGTGAGTTTAAGCCAGGCTTTGGATGATCTGGATAAAAAACAGGTTGTAATAACATTTGATGACGGTTATTTAAATAATTTAAAGTATGCATATCCTGTGTTAAAGAAACTTGGGTTTAGGGCAGTTGTTTATCTCACTTATGATTTTGTTGACAGGAATGAATTTTCCTGGTGGGACAGGCTTGAGTTTTCCGGGAAAAAGACAAATATCAACCTCTTGAAGATGCTAAAGCCTGAACTGATCGAAAAAAAAGTAAAGAGGATAACCGGATTGGGAAGAGATGATAAAAAGCCGGGCAAGTATGATTTTATGTCCTGGGATGATGTTAAGGGCTCAATGGATGTTTTTGATTTCGGTTCGCATACAATAAGCCATGCTATCCTTACAAATGTTTCTTTAAATCAAGCTGAAAAAGAGATTGCTGAGTCTAAGAAAAAGATTGAGAAAAAAACAGGAAGAAGAGTTGTCAGCTTCTGCTATCCGAACGGCAATTTCAATGATGAGATTGAGAAGATTGTTAGAAAAGCAGGATATGAGTCAGCAGTTATTTACAAGAAAGGAAACAATGATTCTTCTGCTGATAGATTTAAGCTGTTGAGAAGAGGGATCAATGTGAAGGATGATCTGGAGATTTTTTCATGCAAGGTTGCAGGGGTGTTTTAGGTGAATATACTATTTATAACAAAAGAGATCATGAATCTTAATGAAGCTCCTCCTTCAAGGATTTTAAATTTTAAAAAGATCCTGGAAAAATATCATGAAGTGTATATAATTGCCTCGGGATCCCAACTTAAAGACAGGAAGATCAAATCTATTCCGATAAAGCTAAATAATTTTTTTATAAGCCAGATCTATAAAATTATCATGCTTTTTTATTCATTGAATTTTATTTTAAAATACAAGATTGATTATGTTATAACTCGCGAATATTATTATGTGGTCATGTTGTATGTCTTTTCAAGGATTTTAGGTTTTGAGATCATCTATGACATGCATTGCTTCAGGTATAAAGAGCTTAAGGTTGAAAATAAGAAAGTAAAGGCCGGGATTATGAAACATTTTGAGATACTTTCCCATAAACTTGCTGATCATATCATTGCTGTGAGCAAAGGCATTTATGAGGATCTTAGTGTGCAATTAAAAAAGAAATCATTGATTATCTATAACGGTGTTAATCTGAAAGAATTTTCTAACAAAAATTCTTCAGCAAAGATTCTGGAAAAATATGGTATTTCTAAAAATAAGAAAATCGTGGGCTTTATCGGAAACTGGATGGAATGGGTTGATGTTTCATCTTTGCTGAAATCTTCTGAAAAATTTAAAAAAAATATCAAACTGGTTGTTGTCGGCGAATGCTATAAAAAAATAAGCATAGATGAGCTTGAAAAAAAATATCCTGATGTTGTTTTTACTGGAAGGATTCCCCATAAGGATGTTGTCTTGCTACTGAATCATTTTGATGTGTGTGTTCTTCCGTACAAAAAAGCTGATGTTTTAAAGCACCTTTCTATAAGAAAAACTTTTGAATACTTAGCTGCAGGAAAGCCAATAATAATGAGTGATTCTAACATCTCTGAAAAGGATTTTCTCAGGGAGGGCAAAAATTATATTCTTTACGAAGCTGAAAATGCTTCTGATTTAGCCAAAAAAGTTAATAATCTTTTAGGTAATAAAAAGATGATGAATAAAATTTCGAAAAATAATCTAATGATTTCCAAGAAATTTTCATGGGAAAAGCAGATCATGAATTCAGACCTGTTAAATACTGTAAGTACATATGAGATTTCAAAGAAAAAAATTAAAGGAAAGGTATCTATCATAATCAAAGCATTAAATGAAGAGGACCATATTGCTGAATGCATTGAATCAGCTTTGGCTGCTTTAAAAGGACTTGATGGAGAGGTCATTTTAGTTGATTCAAAATCGACTGACAGGACAGTTGAGATCGCTAAAAAGTATCCTATAAAAATAATTCAGCTGGCTCATAATAAAGACAGGTGCTGCGGTGTAGGGCCTCAGCTTGGTTATCTGCACAGCAATGGTGATTTTGTGTATATTCTTGACGGGGATATGACCCTGGATAAAGACTTTATCAGGAAGGCTCTGCCTTATTTTGGGAATAATAATGTTTCAGGTGTAGGGGGAAATATTTTTGAAAGGTCTAAAGAGAATCTTGCTTTTCAGGTAAGGACAAAAAATCATGTTGTTGATAAGATAACTGAGGTAGAGCAGCTTGGAATGGGAGGACTTTACAGAAAAGATGCTGTTGAGAAAGTCGGTTATTTTTCGAATCCGTATTTTTATGCTTATGAAGAGTTTGATATCGGTGCAAAGCTAAGGAAAAAAGGATATGTGCTTTTGAGGATTCCTGAGAAGATGATCGAGCATTTTGGTGATGAGTCAACTTCTTTTGAGACTCTGGTCTCCAGGTGGAAATCTTCTTATCTTCTTGGTTCAGGACAGTACTTAAGAAAATCTATTTCCGGAGGACATTTTTTAAAGACACTTATAGAGCTTAAGATCTATGTTTTTACTTTGTTTTGGCTGCTTTTTGGTTTTGTTTCCCTGATGAGCCTTGCGCATACTTCAATTGTATTTTTATTTTATTTGTTTTTGACTGTGTTTTTCTTGATAGGCCTTTTGTTAATCAAAAGAAATATAACAAAGACTGTTTTTAGTCTGGTCAGCTGGAATTTCCAGGCCATCGGCATGCTTGTCGGGATTTTTGCTGGATCAGGCTCACCAGATGATTTTAAGGCAGAAGTGAAGGTTGTTAAGAATGGATAAGCTGAAATATTTATTAATGGTATTTATAATTGCATTATTTTTAAGAATTTCTTATTGTTTTATTATAAAAGATTCTGAACCTAAAAATGACATGGCTATCTATGATAAATTAGCTCTAAATTTGGTTGAAGGAAAGGGTTTCGGTATGAATGGTGCTGAAGGAAAAAGTTCTTATATGGCCCCTGGACAGGCTTTTTTCTTAGCAGGCATTTATTCATTATTTGGTCATAATATTTTTATTGCGAGATTAATCATGGCATTTATCGGAAGTCTCAGCTGTGTTATTATTTACAAGCTCGCAAAAAACTTATTTGGAGTTGGAAAATTAGCTTCTTTATTGCTGTGTTTTTATCCGACAGCAATAATTATAAATGGAAGCTTAAGGTCAGAGACTCCATTCATATTTTTATTACTCTTACTTTTTTATATTATTTCTGAAAAAATTTATCCAATTTGGATAAAATCTGTTTTATTAGGAGGATTATTCGGAATTGCAGTGTTCATAAGACCTGTTTTACAATATTTCCTGATAATTTATTTAATTTGGGAAGTTTTAATCAGATATAAAAAAGAAAAAAAACTTAATTTTGTGAATCCATTAATAATTGTAATTATTTTTTTAATTACTCTTTCACCGTGGATTGTTAGAAACTACCGAGTTCATGGAGACTTTATTCTTGTAACAACAAACAGCGGGATTAATTTTTACAGGGGCAATTATGAAAATGCGACAGGAAGATATGAATCTTATATGGGGCTTGACAAGATTTTTCCAGGAAAAAGCGAAATAGAAAAAAATAAACTTGGAATGAAAAAGGGAATTGAAAACATATTAAATAATCCAATAAATTTTTTAGAATTATCTGCAAAAAAATTTATGTTGTTTTCAAGTCCTGATAGGGAAATATTATCATACAAAAATATGGGTTATTTTGAAAAAATAACTTTGCCCTTATATTTGTTTTTCGTTTTATTTTTTTATTTTTATTTTTCCGGTATTGTGATTTTAACAATTTTTTACTTTATTTATATTGAAAATTTTAAGGATACTTGTAATCAAAAGGGATTGATTATTCTTTTAATTTTATATTATTTTGGTATTCATAGTGTTGTTATCAGTTCTGCTACTTATCATGCACCTATTATTCCTTTTTTTATTATTTTTGCATCCCGAAGCCTAAAGGATATAAAAATTGGAAAAATCAGTTATTCAAAGAAGAAAAACTTTTTATTTTTTTCAGTTTTATTATTTATTATATTAATTTGGTTGCTTAATATTTTGGTTTTTGACTTGGATAAAATTAATTCACTTATTACAAAGGTACTTTTGAAAAATGGATAAGCTCAAATTTAAGAGGATTTTTTTGTTTGTCTTATTGATTTTAATTTCATTAATCATAAGAGTGCAAAAAAGATATCCAACACATCCGGATCACTTTACTTTAGGAGAATATACAAATGCATTGATTAAGAGAGGCTATGCCCCATGGGTTTTGCATCCGTTTTCGCTTTTTGGTTATTATCCTTTGTCAGTTCCGTCAGGATTTGAGTTTTTCTTTTCATATCTGTCTGCTTTTAGCGGACTTGATCTTCCGGTTCTGTTTTTTGCTGCATCAATTATTTTTGGTGTTTTTGGCGGGATCGGTGTTTATATCTTAATCAGGGAGTTTTTTGATTTCAGGACTGCCTTTGTCTCAAGTCTTGTGCTTTTGACAATGGTTTTTTTTTCTAATGTTACTTCCAATACAGCTTCCTCAAGGATTTTTAATATTGTTTTTTATCCGTATTTTATATTGATTCTGTTTAAGATTTATGGTTATTGGCAGAAAAATAAAAAGATCAACATCAGATATATATTAACATCTGGCTTTTTGTTTTTGCTTATGGCTTTGATACACAGGCTGAGCCAGTTATCGATCATATTTATTGTGTCTTTTGTTCTGGCAGTGCTTGTGTATCACTGGGAAAAGCTGCTTGAGTTTTATAAAAAGACTAAGCTTCATAAGAAAAGAAAAGATTCTTATGAAGAGTCAAAATTGCATGTGGTTTTTGATCTTGCAATACTTTTTTTTGTGCTTTTTAGTTTTTCATTTATCAAGATGAAACTTGTGTTTTTAGGTCTGTTTTTTATGTTTTTTATGTTTTATCTTGTTTTGCATTTTACAAAGATAAGGAGCAGAGAGTTTGTTGTGTTGGATATTGTTGTCTTGGGTGTCCTGGTTGTCTGTGCTAAGGTTCTTGATTTGGCTTTGAGGAAAAGGTTCTTGCATCATCTTGAGAAATTGCTTCCGTATGTCTTAAGGGATTATGTTTTGATGGGTCTTGGGGTTTTAGGAATCATATGTTTGGTCCTTTTGATTGTGTTTTTTAAAAGGCTTCTTATAATTTTTAAGAAAACAATTGATCTTTTTGAGACTGTTTTAGACAAGTTTATTGTGTATTTTGAGAAGAATCCTGAAAAAGTGATATCTTTTGCATTGCTTTTTGTGTTTTTTGTTTTTATCTCGATGACTTTTCTTAAAGGCGGGATCTTTGATATGGATGAATCTTATTATGAGAGGAGTTTTCTTCTGAAAGGAGAGAGCAAGTTGATTGTTTTGGCAAATTTTTTGCTGAACCTGAACAACAACCTGACTGTGCTTATCTGGTTTGCTCCTATCGGCATTTTATATTTGTTTTTGAAAAAGAATAAGACAATGCACCATTATTTTTTTATGTTTGTTGCGATATTTTTTTCCCAGTTCATCTTTGACTGGGAGTATATCAGGCTTTATATGAATCCGATTTATGCGATATTTATCGGGTTCGGGCTTTCATATATAATCAGGTTTATTCTGAATTTAAAAAAAGACATTTTAAGGCATGCGGGAATTGCAGCGATAGTGCTGGTGTTTATTTTCCACTTCAGTTTCGGGATGGTGTTTATGAACAGGGAGTATGTGTTTGATGCATTGGGATTGCAGGAGACTTACGAGAAAGTACCTGAGCAGCAGTATCTTGCTGCAGCTGATTATTTAAAAGGAGAAAAAAATATCTCTGTCCTGTGGTCAAGCGGGTGGGTGAGAGTGGGCCATATCACTCTGCCTGCAAAGATCACAGAAGCTGTAACAGCTCAAAGCATCTTTGTCAATGAAGAGGATTATAATATAAGCAGGATAACAGTAAGCGAGATTATTGAAGACATAAAAAGCGGTAATAAGATAAGAAATTTTTACGAGCTCAATGACTGGTATTTCGGGAGCAATTATTATCACGGGAGGCATATATTTCATATCCTTAATAATGATTTCAGGGATAGATATTACAAAACCATTCTTAATCGTTATAATATCAGATATCTTTATGACAGTGATGTATCTGATGACAAGAACATGTTGTTTGAATCTGTAAAGCCTTTGAAAAACAAGGTCTATACAACACCGAATCTTGATATGTATGACCTGGAGAAGGGGAGAGCATGAAAATAGTTTTTTTTCTTGAAAACCCTAAGCATATTGCTGGCGGAGATTATTTTATTTTAAGATTAGCAAATGAATTAGCTAAGAGAGATCATGATATAATTGTCTTTACAAAAAACCAATATGATGTAGTAAAGCTTGTCGATACTGATATCTATACGAGGGGTGCTTTAAAAAGATATTTTAAAGGAATCGGATTTATCAACAGAATCTATGATAAGTTTTATACAAAAATTTGTATTGAAACTTTTTTAAAAAAAAATCATGACGTAAATTATCTAATAGGTTATTTGAGAGATTCTGCAGTCAAATGTGTAAATCTTGGAGAAAAATTTGATATTAAGACTGTAAATTTTGTTTTTGAGAATCCTGCTTGGATGAAAAGAGATCTTTCTTTCAGATTTGAAGCAGAGTATAAAGGCAGATTTAAAAAAAGCTGGAGAAAAACAAGAGAAGCATATCTTAAAACAGATATTTTGCTTGGAATATCAAAAACATCAAAAACAGAATGTGAAAAATGGCTAAAAAAAGATCTTAATGGTTATGTTTATCCGGGAATAGATTTAAAAGAATTTATTAGTAAAAATTATAAAAAAAACAATCAGGTCGTATATCTGGGCAGGTTGAATCCATATAAAAATATAGATTTGATTTTTAATGCTATATCCAAAATTAAGAATCCACCTAAACTAATTTTAATTGGAGAGGGTGAAGATAAAAAACCATTGGTCAAATTATCTGAAAAATTAAGTGTAGAAGCAGATTTTAAGGGGAATCTTGATGATAAAACAAAGATTTCAGTAATCAAAAAATCTCTGTTCATGGTTTTTCCAAGCTCCCATGAGGGTTTTGGTATGCCTCCGATGGAGGCTTTGGCGTGTGAGATTCCATGCATCTGTTCTGATAAACTGATTTTTAAAGAAGTGTATGAAGATAAAGTTGAATATTTTAAGGAAAATGATGTTGAGGATCTTAAGGAAAAAATCGGATTTTTATTGAAGAATACGGATTACTGTAAGAAAAGAGGTAAACAGGGGAGAAAGTACATTGAAAAAAAGTTTTCCTGGAAAAAGTCTGTTGATAAGTTTGAGAGGATTTTGAAAAATGGTAAATGAAATACTATCTAGATATGTGTTCTTCCCGGTATGGGAGTTTTTTTCAAACAGGAATGTTTTTAAATTTTATCATCACCTGAATGAACTTGAGAAATCACAATGGTTACCAAAAAAACAAATAGAGGAAATTCAAAAAAACAGAATACAAACATTAGTAAAACATGCATATAAACATGTTCCTTATTATAGAAAGCTTTTTGATAAAAATAATATAAACTATAAAGATATAAGATTAAAAAAAGATCTTCTAAAGATTCCTGTATTAACAAAAGAAGATATACAGCAAAATTTGGAGAAACTCAAGGCGAATAATTACAAAAAGAATATGCTTTGGGTTAACAGAACCGGCGGATCAACAGGAACCCCTTTAATATTTAACAGAGATAAAACAACACATGAGTTTACCAGGGCAGTAGACCGTAGATTCAGAAGATGGGCGTATGATGATATCGGAACAAAGAGATTTCAGATCTGGGCATCACTATATGATATAAAAAAATCAAAGAGAATAAAATCAAGAATTCATGAGTATCTGATTAATCACAGATTAATTAATACTTTTGATATAAATAAACAGAAAATTTCTGAAGATATTAAAAAAATAATTCAATTTAGACCAAAAGTAATCCATGGGTATGCCAGCAGTGTTTACTTTTATTCCCAATATATAAAAAAACACAATATTGAAATACCGGAAATAAAATCTGTCATAACTGCATCTGAAACTTTGTTTCCTCACCAGAGGAAATTAATTGAAGAGGTTTTTGGCTGCGAGGTTTTTGAAGAGTACGGCTCAAGAGAGATGAGCCTCATTGCCCATGAATGCAAAGCTCATGATGGTCTACATATTGCTTCAGAAAAATATATTGTTGAGGTCATCAGAAATGAAAATCACGTAAAAAACAATGAAAAAGGAAAAGTTATTATTACAAATTTAGTTAATTTTGCAATGCCTTTTATAAGATATGAAATCGGAGATATTGCAATTTATTCTGATAAAAAATGTGATTGCGGTAGAAATCTTGACAAGATAAAATCAATTGAAGGAAGAATCACTGATTTTTTAATTGGAGAAAACAATAAATTAGTTTCAGGGACACCTATGAGTGTTCCTTTTTCAAAACTAGAAGGAGTCAAAGAGTATCAGATTGTCCAGAAAGAATTGCGTTCAATCGATATCTACATTGTAAAATCAATCTATTATTCACAGAAGACTAAAAAAAAAATAAATAAAATTATGGAAACTTATATCGGTAAAGGAATTAATTATAACATAAGGGCAGTAAAAAAAATCAATAAAAGTAAATCAGGTAAAAAAAGGGCTGTGATTTGTAAAGTAAATCATGAGATGTGGTGATAAACATGATAGATTTTAAAAAAAAAATTTTTTACATAAATTACAAGTACAAAAACAAAGGGAAAAACTGGAAACTTTTTCAGGAGCAAATTGAAAATCAATATAGACCTATAAAAGAACTCAGAAAAATCCAATTTCAAAGATTTAAAGAGATTCTTAAACATGCTTATAAGAATGTGAATTTTTATAAAAAATTGTATGATTCTGCTAATGTTAAACCTGAAGATATCCAGAAACTTTCTGATATTAATAAACTACCTGTAGTAAAAAAATTAGAACTTAAACAATCGGGTATTGATAACATCACCGCTGGAAATATTTCTAAAGGCAGATGGGCAGAAAACCATACTTCAGGATCAACAAACATTCCCTTTACAGTTATTTCAGATAAGAATTATGATGATCAGGAACATGCTGCCTGGTTAAGAGAACTAAGCATTATGAATTATTCACCTGGAGATAAGATTCTTCGAATTAGAAATCACTATGATAAAAGAGGAAATTTTTTAACAACAATTTTTAACCGTGAAAGTCATCTTTCCTGTGATGATATTGAGAAAAATGTAAGTAAAGCATATGAAAAAATGGTTAAATTTAATCCTGATTTTATTGAAACTTTTTCTACTTCGATTATTAAGATAGCAAGTTTTATGATTAATAATGATTTAAAGTTTAAGCTAAAAGGAATCCAGATAATGGGCTCTCCGATGGATGAAAATCAAAAAAAGGTCATCAAAAAAGCTTTTGATACGACAGTCCTAAAAGATTATAGTTCAGCAGAAGGCATGCGAATCGGTTATCAGTGTGAAAAAGCAAAAGGATATCACATTGATATAACAAGATTTATTATTGAAATAATCAGGAATAAAAAACCTGCCAAAGAGGATGAAAAAGGTGAGATCCTGATTACTAATTTAGAGAACTGGGCAATGCCGTTAATCCGGTACAGGATAAAGGATTGCGGAATTTTTACAAATAAAAAGTGCGGCTGCGGCAGATCTTTTCCGATAATTAAAGATATAAAAGGAAGATTGATTGAGCATATTAAAACCACTGATGGTAAGGTTCTTTGGTTAGGAATGTTTAATTCTATCATGAATCCAGAAGTCAAATTCATTAATAAATTCCAGATCCAATATAAAGATGATAAAATGATTGTACTGATAAAGCCTACTGAGTTTATGAACGAAAAAAAACTTAAAGAGATTAATAACAAAATTGATGATATCTATGGAGATGATCTAAATTTTGAAGTTAAGATTGTTGATAATATAAAATCTGCTGAATCAGGAAAAGAAATCCTTTATAAGAATGAAAATCCGACAAATTTAGGGGGTTTTGATTGATATGAAATTGGTACTTTTACTCAATGTAGGAAAGGGAATCGGTGGAGGATCCTATTCATTATACAAATTTTTTGAAAAACTTTCCTGCTCAGGACATGATGTTATAATTTTTGGAATGAGCAGAAATAATCATGTTATTAAAAATAAAAAAATTAACTCTAATTTGATAATAAAGGATAGAATAAGATTAAATATAAAATTTAAGGGTTCAAGAATGATTGATAATTTTTTTGATAAGATTTATACTACATTTGTCCTGAATAACTTTTTGAAAAATAACAAAGATATTGATTTTATCTGCGGGTATTTAACAAAAGAAGCTGTCAAGGCAGCTGATTTAGGCAAGAAGTTTGATATTAATATTCTGAATTTTGTATATGAATCACCTCCATGGATGAAAAAAGATTTGGGTGAAGCATGGGACAAAGAATTTGATAAGACAAGAGAATTATGGGAAAAAACAAGAAAAGCTTATCTGGAATCAGATGTTTTATTATCGACCTCGAATCTTTCCAAACAGTGGTGTGATAAATGGCTTAGCACAAAAAAAGTAACTGATTATATTTATCCAGGAATTGATTTGATCAGAAGCAAAGAAAAAATAATAAAGAAAAATCAGATCATTTACATGGGAAGACTTGATGAACGAAAAAATATCGATAAAATTATTAAAGCATTGTCTTTAATTAAAAATCCTCCTAGGTTGATTATAGCAGGGGGAGGAGATCAAAGAAAATATTTAGAGAAGTTATCTACAAATCTAAAAGTTGATAGTATTTTTACAGGCAAAGTTTCTGAAGAAAAAAAATGGAAATTAATTAGAAGTTCAAAATTCATGGTCTTTGCAAGTTCTCATGAAGGTTTCGGCATGCCTCCTATGGAGGCATTAGCCTGTGAAATTCCATGCATCTGTTCTGACAAGCCTATTTTTAAGGAAGTTTATGAAGACAAGGTTGAGTATTTTAAAGAGAATGATATAGATTCCCTTAAAGAAAAGATTGAGTTCTTGTTAAAGAATCCGGATTACTGTGAAAAGAGAGGAAAACAGGGAAGAAAATACATTGAAAAGAAATTTTCCTGGAAAAAATCAGCTGAAAAGATCGAGAGAATATTAAAGCACAAGATTTAAATACATAATATTATGTATTAAGATACATGATGAAAACAGAAAATAAAATTATTAGAATGTTTTTAGAGAATAGAAAATCTAAGACGATTAGAGAAATATCCAGGAAAATAAAATCTGATTACAGGATAACACATACTGCAACAAAAAAATTACTTGATAAAAATATTCTTTTGTCAAAAAGAGTTGGGAAAAGCATTTTATGTGAATTAAATAAAGATTATTTTGCGTATGAGATATATTTAGCTGAGTCTCAGAGAAGAGATAGTTTGTTAAAGAATTCTGATCTAAAACAAATGTATAGGGAGATTATGGAAAAAGTTTCAACAAGCTTTTTTGTTTTTCTGGTTTTCGGATCATTTGCTAAAGGAAAAGCAAAAATAAATTCAGATATTGATCTTGTTTTCATTTCAAATGAGACTGGTTTTGAAAAAAAAATAATAAATATATTGTCATTGACGCCTTTAAAGACACATGCTTTTGTTTTTTCTGAAAAGGAATTCATAAGAATGAAAAATTCTAATAAATCAAATGTTATTAAGGAAGCTTTGGAAATAAATATTATTTTATACGGAATCCCATCATTCTATAGGTTGAAAAATGCTAAGTAATGAAAGAATTAAGGAAGCAGAATCTAATGT
>WJJD01000148.1 GCA_014729915.1 Candidatus Woesearchaeota archaeon
CTGTTATACTCCTGAAGAGTTTAAAAGGAAAAAAAATCAAAAGGGACTAGTAAAAAAAGCAGTTGAAGAAGGTATTGAGATAATATAGTTGTTTAAAAAATAAATTTAGCTTGTTTTAACAAATTTCCATCCTTAAATAGATTATTCCTAACTCTTGAATAAGGTTCTAAATGATAATCTCCTGCATCAGTCTTTTCAGCATGGCTCCCCATTAATGGGCCCAGAACATAGTTTCCGACGACAGGCAGTCCAAGCATAGGATCCAGAATTGTTCTGCCTGTGTTCATGATTACATTAGATCCATAATTTCCGAGTTTATTGAAGAATCCTTCTGGTTTAGAAGAATCTGACCAATCTGGAAGCAATGATGCTCCTCCCTCTCTTTGACTATTTACGAGTCTATGCGTTGCCCGGCTCATAATGTTCTTACTCCTTTTCCAATAATGTTCTCTTGTTTTTTCAATAGGTTGATTTGCATAGAATTCAACAGCTGCTTGGCTTAATTCAGGAACTGGACTGGATTTCAAAACATTACCTGCAAATAACAATCCGCCTTGAAATATCCCTCCTCCAACAGTTGTTATTAGATCATAAGCATCATAAACTAAACCTAATACAGTCCTAAGTCCGGAAACCGCCAAATCTGCTGCACCAGTCACGGCATGCGATGCTGTATAATTAACATTTCTCCTGAAACTCGGTCTCCCTAGATAAAGTGCAAGAGCAGCTCCCCCTCCAAGTAAGGCATAAGGGCTGGCAGTTTGAACCACAGCTGCGATATCCGCAGCGGTCTTTCCCGGATGAAGTACGTAATTAACAGCAGAGGATCCAAGAGAACCCAAGCTACTGGCTAAATCTCCCCCTATTCCAGCTCCCCATTCTAATCCATGAATTACAGTTTCCAATGATTCCCCAGGAATACTTAATAATGCATCCCTTGCAGATTCTGATGCTATAGAAGCACCTACAACTAATGGAGAAGGAACTATCGCAGTACCCGCAGTATTGAAAATAACTTCTTTTAGCTCATCTATTGGTTCATTTGAGACCATAATATCAACAACAATCCAACACTAATATATAAATCTTTTGTATTTGTAATCACTTATTAATGATTACAAAGAATGAACTAAATGCCTTCATCGACTGAAAGACCTATTTTCCTGGCATGATCCTTAAAAAACCCGTACCTCTTGTGCCTGACATCAGCATTGTTCCTGCCTTCCTGAGAAGTCCAGTAATACAGATAATAAAAATTCAGATCAGGAAATAAAGAACAGATCTCTTCCGGATATTTTTTAGTAAATTCAGGCAGCTTAATGTCAAACTTATCAATATCAGAATAAATTATGCTTCCGGGACGAAGTATAAGGGTTGTTGCGTATACAAAGTCAATGTTTTTTTTGTTTTCTTTAACAAAATCACAAGTCATTTTGAAATCTTTATCTGTCTCTGTTGGATAACCAAACATCCAGAAACTTGTGATTTTAAATCCTGCTTTTTTAGATAATCTTAATGTTTCCTTGATAATTTCAACTTTTGTACCTTTCCGCATATCATTCAAAACTTTCTGAGAAGCACTCTCAATCCCAAAAAAAAGATGGTAGCATCCTGCTCTTCTCATTTTCTTTAATAGATCAAACGGCATTCTCCTGGGTCTTACCTGGGCCCACCATTTTATATTAAGATTTTCCTTAATGACCAAATCACAAAATTTTTCCAACTGATACAAATCCCCATTTATTAAAGAATCATTAAATGCATAATAATAAATATTATATTTTCTTAAGTTTCTCTTTATCTCATAAAAAACATGCGCCGGGTTTCTCTTTCTAAAACATCTGTAATAATTGTTCTCAAAACAAAAATAGCAGTTTCCGGTGCAGCCTCTTGTCATCAGAACAGGAAGCTGCCATACCTTGTTGTAGTCAGCCAGATTAAAAAGATCAAAATTCGGGTAAGGAATTCTATCGAGGTCTTTGATCAATTCTCTGTTCTTCCCCCTATAAATTTTATTTTCATTTTTCCACATCACTCCATCTGATTCCGGATAACAAACACCCATTTCCAGCGAATCCAATAATTCAACAATTGTAACTTCCCCTTCCCCGAACACAACAAAGTCAATGTAATCCTGCTTTAAAAAAAATTCTTCTTTTGAATTCAAACAGTCCGGCCCTCCGAAAATTATCACTGTTTCTGGTTTTTTCTTTTTTATTTCTCTTGCAGTCAATAAACTGAAAAGGGCTGATGATTGATATACTGAGAAACCAATCACATCAGGGGTTTTTTGCAGTATTTTACCAACAAAATTATCAACTATTGAATTTATAAATCCATATTCATCTTCTGTGATTGAATGTTTTTTAAATTTCTCATAGAAAAGAACATTTACAAAATAATCAATATCTATCTGATACCATTGATTTATGTAATTCACTCTGAATTTCTTAAAAAAAGACTCAAATTTTTCATTTTCATCAACTGATTTGAAAAAATCCCTGTTAAGATCAACAATATTGACATCATAATCGTTTTCAGCTAAAACAGAAGAAAGGTAAGCCAAAGCTAATGAAGGGCTTTGCCTGTCATAAACAGGAGCCTGGACAAGTGTTACTCTCATGCATTTATAAATAAAGACAGTCTTTTTAAATTTTTATCAGCTCAAATCATAAATATATATTCTGTAGAATATAAATGTTTAAATACTAGCTAATTATTACTACTACTAAATAATAAATTAAATAAACAACTAATAAATGATAAAAAAGATGGTGAGGTGGCTAAAATGGCAACAAAAATTGAGTTAAATTTGAGAAATTATGGTGGTTATTCAAACCAGTTATGGAGACTTGATCCAACTGAAGAAGGACTTGTAACAAGGCCCGAATTTAAAGCACTTTTTCCGCATGTAAAAGAAACTTATGGCATAGATGGAAACGAACCTTGGTTGGATGCTCTGACAAGAACAGCTAAAATGCTAACTCCTGGAAGGTCTCTGGAAGGAACAGTTGCTAAATATGATCAAATACTTCAAAGTGAAACAAGTGATCAATCATCAAGACCTGGTTTAAGTTTTCTGGATCTAGTTGCTCAAGCAGACTATAGAAATTTGCCTGGAGAAGCTTTTTTAGATAAGGTATTAGATGCAATTGAAGGTCAAACAGCTCAACCTCAACCCCCGCAACAGACTCAAAACGGAGAAAAATATTGTTTAGATTCAAGATATCGAACCACAGAAGGAAAACGATTAATGGAACTAATTAATGCACGAGCCGCTATTGGTGGAGTCGATAGATTAATACAACTTTTAGAACAAGAAGGACAAGGAACACAAACAGCACCGCAAACTTACCAGACTCCGACACCTCAAATAACAATACATCCACCAACACAGCAGGGACAAGTAAGAACATATCATAATATTGACCAGTTGTTAGGTGACTTTGCTAATTTTGATCAACAGAGTACTGTAAGATTAGTTCAGGGGCAGCAGGTTCCAAACCAGATAAAGATGAATCCTGGAAATTATCAGAATTTTTGGCAGGTTACCCAAAATCCAGCACAAGGGGCAGAATTTCGTCTAGGTTTGGATAATAATACCCCATGGACACAAGGAGGTATTTATGCCCACCAGGGATTTGTAATATTTGATTCGACTGAGTTGAGAAATCAAGATTCAACAGCAAGACAAAATTTTAACAGTTGGATTCAGCCCAATAAATATGCCGGAGATATGGTCATCAGAGACAATGGGCAGTTTTACCATGTTGCACAAACTGGTGAAAGTAATTACAGGGCTGTGAAAATAATTCCGTAACTTTTAATTATTTTTTTATTTCTATATCTCCTAATTCTTATTATATTTAATAATTATTCTGTTTCAGTATAATTTTGCAAAAAATTATATAATTCAACTGATTTCTCAAGTATCTCTTCTCTGTTTTTTTCATTGGTTGAATCTTTTGGTTTTCCGTTTATTTTATAATATCTTAAAATCTTATGCTTGTATTTCATAATCAGCGATGCATGCTCTCTTGAACTATATGAAATTCTGTTAAAGTTCTTTGTTATAAATGATAGTACGTCACCTACTTCTTGATCAAACTTTTCAGGATTAAATGTTTCCATTGTTATTATTTTTCCCGCATTAATAATTCTTTCCAGCTGCTTTTTGAGCAGATTATAAAAGGACGGAGGAAGAACAATAACATGTTTAACCTCATAGCTCACAAAATCTCTGTAATTCTCCCAGTTTATTTTCCCATTTTCTAATTTAGAAATGAATTCAGTATCAAATCCAATATGGCAAACTTCACAGACTATGAAGTAATAGCCTGAAAAACCATTCCTTCTTTCCTTAACTTTTTTTCCTGGAGTAAACCGTACTTTGAGTCTATGAATCTCTTTATATGTATCATAAAAAAACTTATTCTCAATAATATTCCATTCATGGTTATATTCAAAATTCCCCTGATTTGGCGTAAATAACTCAATTCTCCAGGAATCCTCACCTATTTCATCAAAATAATCAGGATTTATAAAATCACCAGGACCTAATCCTTTTAACGAAGTATCTCCATCCTTTTTTAAGGAAATCGTATAATCTTTAGCTTTTACTATATTGATCCTATATGCAATTCTTGTTGGACCTCCTATTTTAACCAGTTTAAAACTAATTTCGTCATTTGTCTGACCTTTCTCTATTTCAATTGGATGGCTGCCTGGAAAATCCCTGCTGTCCTCAAGTTCTACTTTTACATGGCCAGGGAAGACAAATCTAACAAATTTTGATTCAGAAATTTCCCCAAATTCCTCAAAGTCATTTTTTAAAATAAACTCTAATTTCCATAATTCGTAACGTTCCAGGTTAGATATAAAAGGGCGAATAATATCCCACTTAAAATTGACTTTTAATACAATATCCTTTTCTGAAATATTTATCTCCTTAATTAGGTCTTGTAAAAATATTTCCTGCCTATCAGTTCTTTTTAATTTTAATAAAACATCAATATGTTCTTTCACAATATTTTCGCATTCTAGTATAAAAACAACTTCTTTCTCCTTTCTATCCAACAGAATCTGTCTTGGGGTATCTTCTTTTTTTTCACCTTCTTTATCAATATATTCGCATTTGATCCGTTTTATTCTTGGTTTTGGAAACTTAACACCAACTGTTTGGGAAGCTGTAAATTTTTTTCCGTTGATAGTTAACTCTGCATAAAGATCAACTTCATCACTAATAAAATTATAAACCCCATCATCAAAAGGAATTGTAGCATTGCCTTTAATATGACTCTTGAACCCAATAATTTCAAGAAGTTTCCCTGATTGGTGATATTCAAGATTATCATTCTTCAATTCATATGTATGTGAATTTTTCGATAAGAATAGAGTTAGGTCATTATTCACTTTCACATCTTCTAGATCCACATCTTCGAATTCAAGTTGAAAATCAAATGGAATACCAAGATGAAGGATCTCTTCTATTCTTGGTTTTACAAAATGCATATTTCCAGAATTTTCTTCTTTTTCTTCTCCTTCCGGGATGTCGATTACAATCTTGAATACTTGTTTATGCCAAGAAATCAACTCTTCAGCACCAATTTTTTTTCCCTGATTAATTAAATATAGAAAATAATTATATGTTTCTTGATCCTTCCAATAGGCTATCTCTAACTTGACAAGAATCTCATCACCATTGTTGAATCCCTCAGGCTTTATTTTATCAAAATCCCAACCAAGTAAATATTTTCTTTTTTCCATTTTATGAATAACTCTAGACTCATCCAATTCTTTTTTATAACTCCATTTACCACTTGTAATAGAAGGATCTTGATCCTCACCTGGAAGTTGGGCAAAAATCCGAAAAAGTAATCCATATAGCTTTTCAAATTCTGTTTTTTCCAACCAGTTATAAGTATCAAAGAAATAATACGAAATATGTGGATTTTTCTTTCCTATTTTTTTTATTTGAATACCAGGTCTCATTTTAATTAACAATTATCCTTCCTGGGAATGGGAAGACTGATCCCCTTGGTGTGGGCGGCGGTGCCTGTGCTTGTGGAGGTGCCTGTGCATTTAGCTGCGGTGGTGCCTGTGCTTGCGGCGGTGCCTGTGCTTGCGGCGGTGCCTGTGCTTGCGGTGGTACC
>WJJD01000149.1 GCA_014729915.1 Candidatus Woesearchaeota archaeon
CAGATAGCAGTATCTAAAAGATTAAGAGTGCTTGTAAAGCAGAGAATTGATATGGAAAAGAATTATCCGGGATATAAACAATTAAAACTGGAACTTAATAAAAAACAGGCTGAATTGGAAGAAAAAGAAAAAAAATTAAAACAGGAAAAACAAGATATTGAGAAAGATCGTAAAGCTGTTAATAAAAAAGTAAAAGAATTTAAAGAAAATAAAAAAACATTCGAAAAAATAAAAAAAGAAATAATAGATTTAGAAACAAAGGTTTTGAAAAAAGAATTTAATTTTAAGAAAAAAAAAGATGAACTTGAAAATCTGGAAATTGAGCTTAAAGAAAACCAAAAAAAGCTCAAAAAAGAAAAAAAATCTCTTGTTGAAAGACATAAGGATCTCGATAAAAAAGAGTTTGAGCTTGGAAAAAAAGAACATGAGATTCAGCATGAGATTAAGGAATTAAAAAAACAGATTTCAACCTTTTCAAATGAGGAAAAAAGTTTAAAAAAACTATCAGAAGAGATTAACAAAGAAAAAAAGAATCTTGACAAATTAGAGACATCTCTTGAGAAAAAAAGAGATGATCTTGAAAAAAAAGAAAAAGAAATCACAAATAAAAACAAAGAACTAATAGAAAAAGAACAAAAATTATCTGGACAACAAAAAGATTTAAAACAAAAAAAATCACAGATCGAAAATAAAATTATTGAACTTGATAAGAGAGAAAAAAAATTATCTGTTGAAGAGACTGAATTAAAAAATTCTATTGAAAAAACTAAAAAAAAAATAAAATCACTAAAAATTAGAGAAAAAAAAGTTAATAAAAAAGAAACAGAAGTAATCAAACTGGTAAAAAATCTTGAAAAAGAAAAGAAATTAATTGAAAAAGAACATAAATTGATGAAAAAACAGGAAAAAAAGTTATTAAAATACAAATCAGACAAAAAACAAATTCCTCATAAACACAGTAAGCTTCACAATAAAAAATTAAAAAAGCTTGAAAATAAGCTCATTAAAAAAGAAACAGAATTAAAAGAGCTTGAGAAAAATCTTGATAAAAAATTAAAGTTTATTGAAAAAAAAGAAAAAAATCTTGATAAAATTGAAGATGCACAACATAAGATTCTTGGAGATATAAAAAAAAGGATATCAAATCTTGCTAAACAGGAAGAAAAATTAGAAAACCTTTCAGAGAAGCTTAAAACTTCAAAAAATGAAATAGATTCTAAAGAAAAATCATATATAAAAAATCTGAAAAACCTAAAAAAAGAAAAAAATAAGCTTAAAAACCAAAAACAAAAATGGCAGCAAAAAGAAAAAGAGATTATAAAAAATTATAAAGATCTTTTAAAAAAAGTAGAACATGAAGAAAAGAAATTCGGATTTCTGTTAAAACAGGTAACTCATCTGACTAAATACGGTAAAAAATACCATAAAAATATTAATCTAAAACACGATAAGCTAAATCAAAAAGAGATGGAGCTACAAGAGGCAGAAAAAGATATCTTAAGAGCAAAAAAGCACATCGATGATATTAAAGCTCAGTATCTTAAAGAAATAAATAAAATAAAACAAAGGCATGATAAATTAAAAAAATACGAAAGATCAATAAAAAAACTTGAAAAATATGCTGATAAAGAAATTATAATAAAAAATTGAAATCTAGTCAATATTTTGTATATCGGGATATAGTGAATATTATTTCATTTAGGGTGTGTCAATAAACTATATATATTAATATTGAAAATGGACGTAGTAAGATGACAAACATTTCATTATTCAATAATTCTTTAAATAATTCATTTAATTCAACAAGTACTGTTGACTATTTATTAGATTATTTTTATAATCTACCTGAATCAGCTGCTTCAGGAAATATTTCATCAATAATAATAAGCCTGATTTTATTTTTCATACTTATAGTACTTCTTAAGGGTATTTCTACAATTCTTCTTGAAATTATGAAAAGAACGATCATATTAGTTATTGTAATTCTTGTTTTGATTGATTTTATTCCAAGATATATTGAGATGGTTTATACTGATTTAAATATTCAGACAGTACTTTTAGGAATGGGTAGTCTGATTATTTTTGGATTCGGATTATACATAGCATTAAGGAGTCTTTTCAGATCAACAAGAGATAATTTAAAAAACTTAAGTTTTAAAAGTCCTTACCAGGGAAAAAGAGCATTTGAGATAGATTCAGTACCAATTTTATCAAAAAGTTCTGAACAGGTAAAAGAAGATCATATCAGAGAACATTATTCAAAGCAGACATCAAATATTAAGGATATGTTTACAAAACACTCTTTGAAAAGTGATAAATCTTTGGTTACCGTATTGATCTATCTTATAGTTGCTGAATTCGGAGTTTTTTCCTCTCCGACACTTGCTGCGCCTAACATAAAAGTAGGACTTTTAATGTTTTTAATTTTTATCATTGGGATAATTCTTTTTGTTAGAAAATCTTATTCAAACTTAAAAACAGGATATACATACTTGGTTTCAAGTTTTGTAGTAGGAATTTTTTTTGCTTTTATTCTGGGGATTGTATGGGGAAGCATTCCTATAGAAAAACTTCTCTCTTTGGATTTTTTTGCCAGTGATTCATTAATTGCACTCATTTCTGGAATGAGTGTATCTTTGTTTGCGGGAAGCAAAGGATAAACTTAGGGATTTTAAAAACACAAATAGGACACATTTTGTGATCAGATTCAGAGTAATACCAATGATTAATAATTTATATATGATTTTTTGTATATTCTTCGCAACATTTAAATACTTCAATATTAAAAATAAGATTAATTAGTGGTGATTTTATGGCAAAAAAGAAAAAGAAGAAAAACAAAAATAAAAAGAAAGCAACTGAACCAAAAAAAGAAATACCTGTTTCCTGCTGCTCAATGAAAACAATACCGTACTTTGGAATATTGATTTTTGTTATAGGTATAATCTGGCTTTTGGATGATTTAAATTTCATCTCAGTTGATATATCCTTATGGCCGCTGGTTTTTATTATATCAGGATTAAAACTGATTATTATCAATAAAAAATAAGCTATTTTGAGGATGTTAATCGTGTTTTTTATTCCAAATCGGGCCTTGAGTAACTCAAAGCCAGGCGGTTACTCTTAGAATTTTTCAAATCAACTTTCTCTGTTTCTGCTTTATAGACCTGAAATCTTCAATTCTTTTTGCAGCAGGAATTGATTTCTGGTATTTTTTCCAGAAAATGTTTTTTAACCAGTCTAGCCAGTTTTTATCAGAAATAGTATAATAAATAATCATTTTTTTCTCAAGTTCGTGTTCAAAATAAGAAGGAAAATATAATTCTCTTAGCTTACAAAGTTTGTCATCAATTATAAAGGCTCTTAATGGCTGCCTGTTGTGCCTTACCTCAATATTTTCTTTTTTAATTCTGTCATTTACAGAAAGAAGCCTCTCAGTATTTTCCCATCCGTCAAAATCAATCCTTCCAAGAACCTTGATTGTCAGACCCTGCTCAACCTTTGATTCAATCTGCCTGATTAATGTTGGAGTATTTACCCATGATAAATTACCAGAAAAAACAAGAATTTCATTATCTGCTTTTTTCACAAGCTCAATTACCCATTCATAATTTTCTCGGAGAGAAACCTCAGCATTTCTATTATCATTGTCAATATATTGATAAATATCAAAAGGAGAGAAATCTGATTCATTAATTCCGGCTTCTATTGATTTAAAAATTTCTTCCTGCTGATTTGTTGAAAATATATTTTGTACATTGCTCCAATAAACAATCTTTAAAGCACCTCTTGTACCCTCTCTAAAAACCCTCATAGAAATCTCGCCAGTTGTTTCCATGATTGCTTTAACATATCTGTCAGCAGTTCGCCAGCTCCTGTCGACAAGCTCTGCTATCTCATTTACTGTCCTGGGTTTCTGATATA
>WJJD01000150.1 GCA_014729915.1 Candidatus Woesearchaeota archaeon
GGTCATTGCAGTTAATCAGCACTTTAACACAAGAGAACACAACTAAAACTGAAAACTGGAATTGTACAGTTAGGGCTTATGACGGGTTTGATTATTCAGGATATCTTTCAGATAATGAAACTATAAAAAACAGCCCTCCTCAAAAGGTAGTTTTAAAAAGTCCGACAGAAGGCAATTTAACTATCTGGGATAATCCGCCTGTACTTATTTGGGAAGATGTTACAGATTCTGATAATGACCCTGTAAATTTTACAGTAAATATAACTACAGCTTCATGCCCTGATGTCTGGCAGGGAAATATTACACAGCTAAATTATACATATTCAAACGAACTTTGCATGGGTGAAATGTATTTTTGGCAGGTGCGTGCATATGATGGAGACGCATATGGTGAATGGTCTGATAAATGGAATTTTACAATTGAGCCTGTAATTATTCTGACAATGAGCCAGGACAGTATTAATTTTGGTTCTATGCCAGTTTCATCTACAAATGATACTGATACATCCCCTCCTGACCCCTTTGTTGTGAGAAATGACGGAAATGTTATTGCTAACATAACATATATCAGTACAAATGCCAGCATATTTTCAAGTGTTTCTGATAATTCAGAATATTTCCGGTACAAGGTTGATAATGATTCAACTGAATCAGGATCATTCAACTGGACAGAATCGACCACAACATGGACGAATCTTACAAATATCACTAATGAAAACAAAACTGCAATTGCTTATCTTCATTACAATGATTCAAAAGATGAGGCTGAGATTGATCTGAATATTACTATCCCGAGCCAGGAGCCGCCTGGATTAAGATCTGTTTTAATTTATATTATAGGACAGGAAACATGAAAAAAATAATATATTGGATTTTAGTATTTATTTTACTAATCAATAGTGTATGTGCAATTGGTATTGCTCCTTCTCATGACACCATTTTTTTTAAGCCGGGACTTGAAAAAGAGCTTGAATTCAGAATCATAAATCAGGAATCTAAGAATTTAAGACTTGCTATTTATGCAAGAAACGAGCTTAAAGATTATATTGAGCTTCCTGAAAAAATCATAACAGTTAACAAAAATGAGTATCAAAAGATTGTTAATTATAAAATCAGGCTGCCCAAAAAATTAAAACCCGGTGAAAAAAAAGCAGAGATTCTTGTAGTTGATCTTGGAAATCAGGGTGATGATAAAGATATTCTTAAGGCAAGTATAGGATTAATCCATCAGCTTAATGTTATTGTCCCTTACCCGGATCAATTTGTACAGGGAAATATGCATGTTAGCTCAGGTACAAATAATTCAACTCTATTTACAATCAGTCTGTACAATCTCGGAAAAAAAGATATTGAAAAAATCAATGGAAACATTATTATCAGAAATCCCTTGGGACAAGGTATAATCCAGTTACAAACCAGTTCAACTGATCTGAAAACAGAAAAAAAATCTAAAATCACTGCAGAATGGACTTCAGATGTATCTTCAGGAACATATAACGCAGAAGCAATAATTGAGTATGATGATAAGATCTTGATACTTGGAAAGAATTTTGATGTCGGAAATCCGTTAATTGAGATTATTGATCTTAGAACATATCCTTTTAAAATCGGAACTGTCGCAAAATTTGATTTAATCTTAGAAAACAAGTGGAACAGGCAGATAAATAATGTTTTTGCAAAATCAAAAATTCTGGATTCAATGGGATCAGAAATATATGAAACAAAAACGGAGTCAAAAGATATTCCAGCACATGCAACAAAAGAAGTTTCTGTCTTTTGGGACACAAAAGATGATAAACAGGGAGATTATTTGATGGAAATTCAGGCTAATTATCTTGGTAGGGTCAAAGAAAAATTATATGAACTTCTTGTTGAACAAGATAAAATTACTGTAAAAAACGATCAGATAACAGGAGAAGTTGTGAAAGGTCAAGCCCAAAAAAGTATTTCTATCGTATCCGTATTGACAATAATAATCATAATTATGACAGGAATAATATTTTTTCTGTTTAGAAAACAAAAATCTATTGAAAAAACAACATATAGTCATGAAGAAAAATACATACAGCTGAAAAAATACTTAAAAACAAAAATCAATCAGGGTTATTCTGTTAAAGCACTGCGAGATAATCTGGAAAATAAAGGATGGAAAGGAGAAATCATTGATAGGATTCTTCTTGATATCGAGGATGAAAAAATTTAAATTTTAGCTTGTCATAATCTTAATAATATCTTTATTCTGAAGTTTGTATTCTTTGCTTAGTCTCTTTTTTGTTTTTGCTGATATTGCACAGTTAAATTTATTTCCTATATCAGAGTGAATTTTAAATGCAAGATCTTCAGGTGTTGAATCTTTTTTTACAAGCATAACGTCAGGAAGAACATTTCCTTTGGAGTCTGTTAATTTATTTTCGTTTTCAACAGGATACACAGCAATATAATCCAAAAGATTAAATACTGCTATATTTAAAACATCCTGAACTCCTGTGCTTTTATATTTTTTTAGGATGTTGTTTTTTATAAAAGTTAAGGCCTGAATTTGCTTTTCATTTAGTTTATCAGGTTTTATTATCTTAAAATCATCTTCTCCCGAAACATAATTAATAAGACCATTCTTTGATGCTTCTTTTAATGCTAATTCACATTCCGCACTGCATGGAACAATAATGTAATCAGGAAATCCTTTTTTAATTTTTTCATAGTTTTCATATGCTCCGGGCATATCAATCTTGTTTGCAGCAATTATCATCTTTTTTGTTGTTTTCCTTAAATTTTGTGTGAATTTTTTAAGATCCTTTTCCTGCCAGTCAAGAATATTTTTATTTTCAAGTCCAGCTGATTTAAGAACTTGTTTGACATTTGTTTCTGTAACTTTAAGGCCTGTAAACTGGTCAACAATAGATGTTACGACATTTTGTTTTTTCTGGTTGGTCTGATATGAAAATTTTTTCCATACTTTCTGGAAAATTGAATAGTACCACATATCAAGCTCATTTTCTAAAAACCGTATGTCGTCTGCAGGATCATAGTTACCTTTAGGAACAGTTTCTCCCTGTACATTTGTGCTTCCGGAAATGTCAACAACATGAATAAAAGCATCTGCCTGTCTTAACTCATCAAGAAATTGGTTTCCCCGTCCTTTTCCCTTATGTGCATCAGGAACAAGACCCGCAACATCTAATAGCTCAACAGGAATAAATCTGTATCCTTTTTCACAGTAACCGGTTTTTGGGTTGCAGCAAGTATTAAGTTCATTATCAGCACATTTTATTTTTACATGAGCAAAGCCTCTGTTCGGATCAATTGTTGTAAATGGATATGAGGCAATAGCAACATCTGCAAGAGTCATTGCTTTAAAAAAAGTTGATTTCCCGACACTTGGTTTTCCCACAATTCCAACTAACATACTTTTAACCAGTAAATAAAATGTATATAAAAAATTTTATATAGTTGTTTTTTATTACAGGAATAATAAATGAATCCGCTGCAATATTTAACTGATCTTACAATTCTTCTGATAATAGGTCTTTTTTGCGGAATTATCTCAAGAAAACTAAAAATACCTAATATGCTTCTTTTAATCATTGCGGGAATTATCCTAAGCAGAATAAAATTTGAGGGAACACCGTTTTTTGACTTTTCTCATGGATTTTTAATAAGCATAAGTGTATTAACTCTTGTCATGATTGTATTTGACGGAAGCAGCAGGTTCAAATTAAAAGAGATTGATACCTTATCAAGGTATGCTCTCAGAATGGTTTTAATCTTTATTGTATTGAATATGCTTTTTTTAACATTGGCAACAATGTTTTTGTTTAAAATCCAAAACGTTATTCTTTGCTTAATTTTTGTATCAATCATGTCAGGAACTGATCCTGGAAGTGTGCTTTCAATTTTTAAAACTTCGACTAACAGGGTAATTGAGCTTTTAAAGATTGAATCTGTTATTAATACACCGCTTATGGTTTTGATTCCTTTTATCCTGCTTGACCTTATGAAACTGCATGTTGATGTACTTGCAACTTTTATTGACCAGATAAATCCTTTTTTGCAGCAGATAATAACCGGTGTTGGTACCGGTGTCGTAATTGGATTAATTGTTTTTCGGGCAATGAAAAAATTCTATTCAGAAAGTTTATCTCCATTAACTCTTGTTACTGCCACTCTTTTAACTTATATTTTAGCTGAGACATTGGGAGGCAATGGAGTTTTAGCAGTTTCAATTCTTGGAATATTTTTTGGAAACTTTTATGTCAAGGAAAAATCTGTTCTCCAGGAATTTTCTTCAATGCTTGCAAATTCCCTTGAGATTCTTGTTTTTATTTTAGTAGGATTTATTGTTCCGATAACAGTATCATGGGAATTCTTATTCAAATCAATTCTGCTTTTTATTATTATGATTGTTCTCCGATATATCTCGCTTACATTAGCCTTTTTTAGTGATCATATCAATTTTAAAGAAAAAATGTTTATGACATTGAATTGTGCTAAGGGAATTGCTGTTGCTGTTGTTGCTTTTATCTTAAGCAAAGAGACAATCACGCAATATGTAATTTCAGGAGGAACTAAACAGATTGCTGATGTAAATCTTACTGAAATACCGGGAACATCTGCCATCCTAAAATTAATGGTTTTATTCATAATCTATAGTATAATTCTCTCTTCCCTTTCAATAAGATTCTCTCATTTTTTTATCAGAAAAAAAGTAAAACAGGAATAATGGCTATAAAAATATTTACTGCCGGGAATTGTTCAAAAAATACAAAATCTTCTTTTCTTAAATTAATAAAACATGGACTTTGTGGTCAGGAAATTGAATTTGTAAGACAGGTTTATCTGAGCAGAAAACAAGCTAATAATCTTGGTAAATTTGCAAAATCTCTTGGAATTATGTTAAGTGTGCATGCCAGTTATTATATCAATTTGAATTCTAAGGAAAGTTACAAAGTAACTGCTTCAAAAAAAAGAATTTTAGATGCGTGTGAAAAAGGACATTATTTAGGAGCAGAAAATATTGTTTTTCATCCGGGATATTACGGGAAGAAAAGTCCAGAAGAAACATATAAAAAAATAAAACAGGAAATAATTGAAATACAACACACAATCCAAAAAAACAAATGGAGGGTTAGATTGTGCCCTGAAATAACAGGAAAAAAATCACAGTTCGGAAGCCTTTTTGAACTTTTGAAATTAAAAAAACAAATCAACTGCAGAATATGTGTTGATTTTTGTCATATTCTTGCAAGAGACGGAACAATTGATTATAAAAAAGTCTTAAAAAAATTACCTCAGTCATTTCACAGCCATTTTTCTGGTGTTGAGTATTCAGAAAAAGGAGAAAGAAAGCATCTTTTAATAGATGAGGCTGATTTCGAAAAACTTGCCAAAGAAATTATTTTACAAAAAAAAGATGCAACAATAGTTTGCGAGTCCCCGCAACCTTTTTCTGATGCGTTAAAGATGAAAAAGATTGTAAAGGATATGCAGCAAAGAAATTTTTTGAGTTTTTTCCGGAGTTAGAAATGAAAAAAAAACAAAGAGGACTTTTTTAAAATAGTGGTTTGTGGAATCTAAGTTATTATATCGGCTCTCAAAAAAATTTTCAAAATACAATAGAGTATATAAAAAACCAAAAATATGGAGAAAATAAAAAGAGAGGACAAAAGTCGCTTTCAGCTTTTGTGAAAATGTAAGCGACTCGCCCGAAGAATGAGGGTGATAATGGTTCCATGCTTGTCTTGTATACCCAGAAAATTAATAATTTTTGCTGCCATCGTTCTGTGAACGGTGGTTGTCGCGAGCATTTTTACGTAATGTGCTTATTTAGTCAATACGTAAAATTTTTTAAGATTTTCAAAGATATTTTTTCCTTGAAAATGCATAAAAACTCGACATTATAAAAACATTTTTTCATATCTTAAATTAGGTTTTTGCTGAGCTTTATTTCACTTTAAATGTTATTATAACTATTTTTAATGCGAAATATATATGCTATTCTCTATCTCCGTATGATCAGAATAATTAAAAAACATCAACAATAAATTTAATAAATAAAATAATAATTCTTATAGTTAATTTTTTATATATCTTTGTTTTACAAAATCCCAATCAAGTGGGGATGCCGGAGTGGCCAATTAATCATATAGTTTATGATTAGGTCAGACGGGATAGGCTTAGGGTATCTTAAGCATAAGGTGTAATGAGCCTTATTGGCTATGACTAGAAGACACCTATTGGCTTAGTGCCTGCGGGGGTTCAAATCCTCCTCCCCACATTAATTTTTTTATTCTGGGTGTCGTCGGATTTGAACATGCTCAGTGAGCAAAGCTCACTGGCACACCGTTCGGCTTCGCCTCTGGTGAATCCTCCTCCCCACATTAGTTTTTTTATTTTGTGACTCGTCGGATTTGAACATGCTCAGTGAGCAAAGCTCACTGGCACACCGTTCGGCTTCGCCTCTGGTGAATCCTCATCCCCACATTAGTTTTATTTTTAATAAACATTTGTATAAGCATCACATGGATTTTTTCACCATAAGGGATTGTTTAAAATAAGGATGGATTTATTTATGATAGATTTTAAAGAGAAGAATGGTTAATTCTTTGTTTTTAATTCAGAAAATTCCTAATATTCTTTTATATTCCTTTTCAAAAACTATAAATTATTTTAATTTCATGAATCTATGTAATATCCATGAAATACAAATCACAATTAACTGAAAATAATGATAAAGAATGTATAATCGATCTGTTTAACTATCCTCCAGTCAATCTTTCAAAGACTGAGATGATTGTTCCGTTTGGTCTTATGTCAGGGAATCATGTCACTTCGGTAGATCATCAGCATTTTCAAAATTAGAATTCAAAACTTTCCACTGTTCAAGAAACAGTGGCAACTTTTGAATAATGTTAGCAGAGCGAAAGATTTTTCTTGTTAAAAAATCAAAAATATGGAGAAAATAAAAAGAGAGGACAAAAGTCGCTTTCAGCTTTTGTGAGAATGTGAGCGACTCGCCCGAAAAATGAGGGCGATAATGGTTCCATGCATGTCTTGGATACCCAGAAAATTATTAATTTTCGCTGCCACCGTTCTGTGAACGGTGGTTGTCGCGAGCATTTTTACAAATAAAGAAGCAGATATTGAAGTCTATGCTGTTGCAGACGGATATATCAGAAGCAAAAAGCTAAGTGTTTAAGTTAAGGAGGGAGAAGTGATCGGATGGTACAGCAATGCAATTCGGAACAAAAAAAAATTCTCCTTATCCAAAAGATGTATCAACAGAATCCGGAATAATCAAATATGAATTAGTGGATTTTGAATATTTTGTCAATGATACATATAAGAGATAAAATACTTTTTATGATTTATTATCATTTTAGTAATTGATTTTTTCTTAACACTTTTGTTTAAAACAGGAAAAAATTTATTAGGAGAATGACATATTAAACTTATATGCAAGACTCAAATAAAAAAGCAAGTATTATGCTTTTAATCTTAATACTTTTTATGGCAACCAGTTGCTCAAAGCATAAAGAACCTGTTAAGATACCTTCAAGAGAAAGCTTAATTCCTGATGATGCTGTCAAGATGACACCTGAAAATGATAAACTTCCTCCGAAACTTCTATCAGACGAATATGAAGATCCTGTTGCTTTGCCCTATCCTGTAAACACAAGAGGATTAGAAGACTCAGCTTTTATCATGCCTGATGGAAATATTATTTATGTATGGTTTACTCCAGACAATAAGATGGATGTTATAAAACAATCACAGGATAAAGTGACAGGCATCTATAAGTTTGAAAAAAATGAAGAAGGATGGAGCAATGCTGAAAGAGTCTGGCTTGTTGAGCCGGGAGAGCCTCATCTGGATGGATGCGGGTTTTTTCAGGAAAATATGGTCTGGATCTGCGCAGCAAGACAG
This sequence comes from Candidatus Woesearchaeota archaeon, assembly GCA_014729915.1. Lineage (GTDB taxonomy): Archaea > Nanobdellota > Nanobdellia > Woesearchaeales > GW2011-AR15 > WJJD01. Next base: position 7,924 of record WJJD01000150.1, read on the forward strand.
GGATATGAAGGGATTTATTGGTTTACTTCTGAATTTGTTGATCAAGAATGGACAACAGCACAATTTGCTGATTTTGATCCTGAATTTGAGATTGGGGAGTTGCATATCTCAAAAAATAAAAAAGAGTTGTATTTTCATTCAAAAAGGCCCGGAGGAAAAGGAGGACTGGACATCTGGATGTTAAAAAAAGTTAATGGAAAATGGCAGTCTCCTGAAAATCTTGATAAAGTTAACAGTGAATACGATGAGGGCTGGCCAGCACTTAATTACAAGGAAGATGAATTATGGATTACAAAAAATTATGGTTTGTGGAGATCAAAAAAATCTGATGGAGAATGGCAGGCTCCTGAGCAAATTATTTCCAATCTAGCAGGTGAAGCCACAATAGATAGGCAGGGCAATGTATATTTTACACACCATTATTATGAAAATGATAAAATGATTGAGTCAGATATTTATGTTTCTTATAAGAAAAAATATTAAAAACATACAGAGGTGGATAAATTATTGGCAGCAGAAATAACAAGAAAAATGGTTTAAGATGCAGACCATCAGGACATTTTATGAGACTGGACAGGAAAAACAGTCTTAAAGTTTTTACATTGATAATTTTATAAACCTGTATAAATTTATGAAATATGATTACCGGGGAAGATATTTAGTATCCTAACCAGAGGGTAAAGATTATTGATTTTAAACCTGAAAAACTTTCAGAATATGCCTTAAAAATTGCAGAAAAAAAAACGCAGAAATTTATTCAACAAATACAAATTTTTATGGTATCTGTAAAATCTGCAAAGGTGGTACTGAGAAATAAAATTTCCGGTGCCTTGCAAAAAAATATTTGGAGGAGATAAGATGGGAACAATAGGAAAAAAAATAGTTGGATTGGATGTTGAAGAGCTAATTGAGATGCTTAACAAGGCGTTGGCTGATGAATGGCTTGCAGTGTATCAATACTGGGTGGGTTCAAAAATAGTAAAAGGACCAATGAGACCCCAGGTTGAAGTAGAACTAAAAGAACACCAGGGAGAAGAGCTTGAGCATGCAAATATGCTAGCAGACAGGATTGTCCAGTTAGGTGGGGATCCGATTGTGGACTTTAACGACATCGCAAAACAGAGTGGCTGTGGTTATGAAGTTCCTAATGATCCACACGTAAAAAATATTCTTAAACAGAATATCAAAGGAGAGCAGTGTGCAATAGAAACATACCACAAGATTCTTGAAAAAGTGAAACTTGGAAATGATCCGATCACATTTAACATGATAAGAAAGATCATGGAAGATGAGGTCGAGCATGAAGAGGATCTGCAGGCAATACAGGAAGATATTGAGATGATCAAATAATATTTTTTTTATTTTTTGCTAATGAGTCTAGTATTGTTTAAAAATGTTTATTAGATCAGCACCAAAAAACATAAAGAGTTGTTGAGCATTTTTTTAGATAAATTTTAGGAAAGAAGTGGGCCCGATGGAATTTGAATCCACGACCACTGGTTCGCTCAGTCACATATTGCTTATCTATTTTTTGTTGCAATAAGGGTCATATAAGACCAGCGCTCTAACCAGACTAAGCTACGGGCCCGTGATGAAAAGGAAAACTAATTTTGTTTATAAAAGTTACTAAACTTATAGAGGAGAGCTTTTCTTCTTTAAGTTTTTCAGAATAAATTTAAAAATAGTTAATAATTTTAAAACCATATGCCGTGGTGGCACAATCTGGCTACTGCGCTGGCCTTGAGAGCCAGTGTCCTTCGGGACTTCCCGGTTCAAATCCGGGCCACGGCGCTTAATTTCCAGTTTAGAGCCGCAGGAGAAAGGGCGTTGAAGTGA
>WJJD01000024.1 GCA_014729915.1 Candidatus Woesearchaeota archaeon
TCAATTGTCCTTTTTGAGTATCCTTTTAATTTACACTCATCTGAAATTAGTTTCTTCCATTTCATAAGCTATTGAAAACTTGAGATTTCAATATAATTATTACGCTTTTTGCCTTAAAATCCTGTATTAAACGTAATAAAACTACGTTTAATACGTGTTATGCGACAATATTACTCAGAACAAAAGAAAAAATTATTTTTTTAATGATTCTAATTCAAACTTTTCTATTTCTAAAAACTCTTTAATTATTAGTTCAATCATTCCTTTAAGATTTTTTAGTTCCTGTTTTTTAACTGCTTCAATTTCTTGAACAATCCTAGATGGTTCGGTTTGAGCTTTAATAAATCTCTCAATTTTTTCAAGTTTCGGTTTTAATTGTCCACAGGCTAATTGTAAAGCTAAAACATTACTAATTGCTTGATTAATCTCATGCTCTTGAATTTCTTGTGGTTGTTTGCTAAATAATCTAAATGGCATAGAATATTAAAAAATAAAAGTATATATTAAATTTTTGGTTTTCTTTTGTTCTTCCGTCATACCTCGAGGGGACAGGAGTGAAATCTTCACAGCTGTTCAGATTTCCTCGTCCCAACTCGAGTCCCTTCGGGATGCGCATAACAGCGGTACAACGGTTCGTGGAGCCTCAGCACTCCACTCACCCCAATTTTTGATTTTTTTCAGACGCAAACTGAAAAAAACCACTCCAATAAATTGAATTTTAATTGCTTCTTTGACTGGGTTTGAGTTCCCCTCACTGTACACTCCATTTCATTACATGCCCAGTGGTGGAACTCTTGAGGTATAATTTGATTGTGCTAAATTAGATTTAGACTGAGAAGAGAAAATTCAATTTATTTTCGTTTCAAAAACTGCGTTGTACCGCGATGTTAAATCCAATATTCCTCAGAATCAGTACGAGTAAAACGGGATAGGTTTTTTGAAGTGTAAAGGGGGTTTCCTAATTTATCTTAAGGGGGGAGTTCAGTTATTATATCCAGCTAATCTTTTCCATATTTTTTTATATTCTTTACCTGAAATTTTTTTACCAGAAGGTATAGCTTTTGACCATCCTTCATCAGATAACTCTCGTAACCATTTATTGACCTTAGATGGTTTTTCATTAATTATATTTTCTACTTTTTCACTATACATTTTTCCTAAATTATGAGCAATACTTCTTGGCACATTATTCATTCTCATAACAATAGCTTCATCAGAATTTACACCATAAAAAACCATTGCAGGAACATTATTGAGTTTCTTTTTTTCTTCTTCACTCATTTCATCAAAATTCAGTCCTGATCCTGGTATTTTTTGCATTGCTGCCAGCCCCCAGGTTGCAAAATTTGAAATTTTACTGTATATAGCATTTACACATTTTGAAACAGCAGTAGTATCTGTTCCACCAAAATATTCTTTTGATATCTCAATAACATCTTTTCCAGATACCCAATCACTAACAATCCTTGAAATTGTAGAATGAGTTATTTTTTTTCCAGGAACGCTTATATCCAATTGTTTTTTTACTTCAGGAACCGTTATCATGATTCCCATTAATTTTCTTAATACATCTGAAGAACTTGAAAAGAGTTTACTGCTATTCCAATCATTTTGCTTAATACCTAATTTGCTTACTTTCTTAATTGTCTTTTCTATTGATTCAGGGGCAAATCCTGTCATATCAGATAATGTTGCTAAATGTTTCTTACCATCTAATTTTTCTGCATAATTTTTTACAGCATTAAGTAACACTGTTTTTTCATTTTGATTAAGAGAATTGTAGCCAAATGTTCTCTTTAACGTTATTTCAACTTCAGCATTAAAATTTTGCAAATCTTGTGATTGTTTGTACATATGTGAAATGTACTGAAGAAATGAAGACCATTCAGGAAAATTAGCTAGACTTCTTAAATTTAATTCAGATTTCAGTTTCATTGCATCTTCAACCATTTTAACAAGAACTGAGACTAGATCTTCAGCAGTATTTCCAACATATTCTTTTAAATTAGATGCTTGTAAACTTTGTTTTCCATCTACAGCTATACCTACAATACCTACTGATTTTTGATCCATTCGGCCTGCTCTTCCAGCTAAATTCCAGAAATCTCTTGAAGGCATTGAACCAATGAGAGGATAAGAATAAGTTGCCATTACAATTGCAGAAACAGGAAAATTTATTCCTTGTGCAATAGTTGTAGTAGCTACTAGAACATTAAGTAACTCTTCTTCCATTAACCATTCCATTAATATTTTAATTTCATCAGGTAGTCCTGCATTGTGTATTCCAATTCCATAATCTAGATAATTAACTAGTGGAAATTCATTACCCATTTCGGCAGCAATAAATTTTTTAACTAATATTATTCTTTCATCTAAAGTTTCTTTTCTTGGTAGTCTCTCAGATAACTCTTTTGCAATTTTCCAAGTTGCATTAGGAGTATAACCCAATACAATCATATTGCCAATATCTTTTATTTTTTCTGCAACTACAGATGCTAAAAGATATTTTCTACTTTTTAATTTATAGTAAGTGTATTTACTATTATTAGATTCAGATAATAGGAGCTCATCATCTACAACTATTGTTTCATGGGAGGTAATCATTGGTTTAAAGAAAGTATTAACTTTTCTACCTCTACCTTCAGGATAAAACATTCCAATAACTCTATCATTGGGTTGCCAGTTCAACTCTATACTTATAGATTTTGGATTTTGAGGGTCTAACCATTCTGCAACAGAATCGCTATTTGGAATATATGGTGTTAATAACAATAAGTTAGCATGTTTACAATCTTTTTTTATAATTGAGAGCAACATCTCAAAATTTAATCCTCTTGAATTATCTCCAATGTTGTGTGCTTCATCAATTATCGCGAGTACAAGAGGTCTATTCAGTTTTTCTTCTATTCCCTGCCTAATCAACAAATTCAATTTTTCAGGAGTTGTAACTAATATCTCAAAAGTATTTTCTTGTTCAAGCATATTTTCTTCAAATGCATCAATTTCTAAAGCTCCACTCATTTTTTGTACATTTATGTTTAAAGGTGCTTTACTTAGATTCTTCCTTAATCTTGCTGTAATTTGGTTGACTAATGCTCTGGTGGGTGCAACATATACTATCCAACCATTATCATCTGAAAATTGATTTAACGCCTGTAAAATTCTAAATTCTGCAATCATAGTTTTTCCACTAGATGTAGGAAGGTTAACAACTATCGCTTTATTTGCAGGATCTAATAATCCTTTTTCTAATATTGCTATTCTTTGGGGATATAGTAGCTCAAAAACAGGTTTACTATTTTGTGTAATTAATTTAACATATTTTGTTACTCTGGAATTAACAGTATTAGTTATATACCAAACTGAATTGAAAACCATTTTTTTAAATGTTCCATGTAACATTCTTAATATCAAATCTAATTCAATTATTCTTGCACTTTGAGAATAAGAAATTGCTTTTTCAAAATGATATTCTAATTGTTCTATTATGTCTTTTGGACTACCTTGCAACATATATTCTCCTAATAATTCGACAGATCTTGCTAAATGGTATAACGACGCCAATTCTAGAGCAGAACCAATTTTATCTTTGCTTTCAACGGAGTTTAAATATTTTTTTTCAAATTCTTTTTGTTGTTGTTTTAAATCTGAAATAATTTGACAGGATTTGCCCAAATCGTTCCAAGATTCTTTTTTAATAAGATGCATTACTGCTTGATATATGTTATAAAATATTTTACCATCCCATTCTTCTTCATCACTTTTGAAATTCCATACTTTTTCATTTTCAATTACAAATCTTCTCATATCTTCCCATTTTTCTCCAAGATATGAAAAAGTAATAAGTTGAAGAATTCTTTTCATTAATTCAGTTTTATTTTCTGGAAGAGGAATAGCTTGTTTAAGTTTAAAATACAGTCTACAATAACTTGTGAATTGTTTTTTGTTATCTCTATTTTCTTTCTTTGTGTCAAAAGCATATCTCCAGTTATCAATTATTGCATATTCAAGTATCTCTAGCACTTCTTCCAGAAGTTCAATTTCTTCTTTTTTTATTTCAGACAAATTAAAGAATGCATTTTTTACTCTTTTCGAATCTACAATATCTTTTGCTCTCATGAGCTGTTCTTTCTCTATCAATTCGAATATTTTTTTCATGCTAAATTGCCGTTGATAATTTTTCAATTTTGATTGGTAAGTATAAGCCAAATAAATCAAGCTTACAGAATGGATTTATATTGTTGATAAGTGATGAATACCTGTTTTTTAGATCATTATCATTTGGTTCGATGTCTCTTACAAGTACACCAACCATTCTAAATTTATTACATTTTGAAGATATATATATTTCAAGTGCATTCATAAAATCTATCCTAAATGGTTCAGATTCATCCAGTTTGTATACCTTGAATCCCAACCATTTTATTAGTGCAGATCGAATTTTTTTAACTTTTTTTATGTCCTCTAATTGCTTTGTCATTCCACTTCTACCATATAAAACTTGAGGTGGTGTTTTTTTATCAGCAGATGTCTTTACTTCACCAAATAGGAATTCACAATGATCTTCTGCCTTAGAAAATCCGACCAAATCTGCTCCCGTTAAATTGCTTTTTGGATTTTTGGCATCTCTACTATAATCATAATAAAATTTCGCATTTTCATAATCTTCCAAGAAACATTCACTCAGGGCTTCGCCTATTCTCCAATCAGTATTATCTTGCTGAGACTCAAAGATATCTATTAATTGTTGCTTATCAAAACCAGTTTTTGCCAATGAATCAAACTCAGAAATTAGTGATTCAGTTCCATTGACATCATCAAACTTTTCTTTGACTCTGGTTTTCATATATGTGTTGAAATCTGTGTTTAGAGAGTAGCCTGAGAAACTTGAATTAGAATTTGATTGCCCATATTCCTTTTTTATTCCCAGAGTCATAATACCACAGTTTATATTTATAAGATCTCTATTTAAAGTATAAAAATGTTTTTAAAGAATTATAGGAAAACTATTTTGATATATAAACGTATTCTCAACATAATTGTCCAGTGACTTTTTTGTCCAGTGAAATTAATTTTATCGAGAGGGGATGCTCCCTCTGCGAGCTCTCCCTTGAACTTCCCCCCCTTTATTCTGATTTTTGAAGAGCCTACGGCTTAGAACGGAAACCCCCTAGATAGCTTACGCTTGATGTTTTACTCTATGTTTTGTGTACTGATTCTTGCGGCATACTTTCTGTCGCTCTCGCTCCTGAACCCTCCACTCTCAGCCTCTCGGCTGTGAGGTCGGGGCATTTAACAGGAATTTGTATTACGCGTAAATCAGAATTTTTGTATCTGATTTTTAAAATAAACTGTCTTTCTTTATAAATATATCTATCGTGTTGTCGTCTATAAAATTATAGTTTCCTCTACAGGAAACATCAGGGTGAGGGACA
>WJJD01000151.1 GCA_014729915.1 Candidatus Woesearchaeota archaeon
AAATAAAAGAATTGTTAAAAAAAGAGTCCCTGGTGAACGACCTTTTGCTGTTATTAAAAATGTGTTTTATGGCGGCTATACCCGAGTTAAATCATTAGCAAGGGTTGATATCAAGGAAATGTTCAAATGCTTTGGATATAATCTATATCATCTGGTCACATTGAAACGTAAACAAACAGCGTGAGCTATATAATTTTTTGAAAAAAATCAAAAAATTGACAGTTTTGGAGGTGAAATTATGGCTTAATTAGCTTAATATTCATTGATTTTTTAAAAATAATCAATGTTTATCTCTTTTATTGAGCTTTTTCAAAGTCCTCTATATAAAAAATTTTGTAATATCAACCCGGTAGTTAAATCTGTCGGTATTTTCCATCCCTAAGAATTGTATCTTTGTTAAAATTTTGCTGAGAATAATCTTTTCATTTATAAGCAAAATTCAGAAAGTATAGTCAGAAAGTCTAGTTCTTTAAAAACCAATTTAAATACCCTTGCTTTCCAAAACAGTATGAAAAGCTTTTCAGAAAAACTTAAACAAGCACTTTTTTCTCTGCTCCCAAAAACAAAGACATTCTCAAGAATAACATTAAAAAAGACTGTTGCAGATGACATCACAGAAATTGCAAAAGGAAGCTATCCCAAAGAATTCATCGCTCTTCTTAAAGGAGATGTCAAAGACGATACCTTGGCAATCGACGGCCTCATTTACCAGCATTTTGCTGCATCTCCTCATTCAGCATCAATGACATTTGATCTTCCAATGATATCAGGTGCAGTGGGCTCTGTGCACAGCCATCCGGGCCCGAGAAACACTCCTTCAAGCGCAGATCTAAGGTTCTTTAACAAGAGAGGATTCATACACTTGATTATAAACTATCCCTACAAATACAATAACATTGCTTGTTATGACTTTGAAGGAAACCGGCTTGATTTTTCTATAGAGAACTTTTAATTACCTATAAATTGATCTCTATTTTCAGATGTTTATAGAGAATAATTCAAAGTTCTTCTTAAAGAATTTTGATGTTTTTCAAAATTCTCTATAGAAAAGTGATCGTGCAGTCTGCCAGGAAGAAGTCAATATGTCCCTATCACTAAGCACAGCAAAGTAGAGTCCCGGACTTTCAGGTTAAGTTGCCTGTGCCAACTGTTGCATATCATTCTTTTTGGATGCCTGTTGCCATATGCAGAACCCTATAGATAAAGTATCAGGGCAATGCTTTTTTCCTTTGGACATTGCCCTTTTAGCTCATACTCATTTCCAAAAAATTTATCAACAACCGGAAAATCAAAAACTTATGCCAAGAAAAATCTACGGACAATCAAGGATAGACAGGTGCCCGTTTTGCCAAAAAAGAGCAATATACAAAAACAAACAGGGTCTTGTAGTCTGCAAAGAGCACAAAAATTCAATGCTTCAGGATGTAAAATGCGTGTGCGGAACTTATCTGGAAATACGCTCGGGAAGATACGGGCCATATTTCTTCTGCACAAACTGCGGAAATATCAGCTTAAAAAAAGGGCTTGAATTCAATCAAGATTAAGCACCTGTTCCTTGCAGGCATTGATGACCTCAGGAATCTTGTTGATCTTTCTTATTTCATGCATATGCTTTTTCTTAAGCTCAGTTGCTCTTTTATGAGAAAGCCCCTTTTTGACCTCATACCTCAACTTCTCACCTAAAAAAGTCCGTTTTTCTTTAAAAATTTCAACCCCGAATCTCTCCGGATCCATATACACCCAGCTTCCCTTCTGAAGGCCAAAAACACTAACAGAAACAAGATCTATGCTTGAAGAATTTCTTTTCAGAAATTCAATGGTCTCATAAAAATCCTTCTCAGTCTCGCCAGGAAACCCGAACATGATATAGACCATGTTTATTATCCCTGCATTTTTTGCTTTTCTCAAGACATCTTCAACATCCCTGACATTCGTGCATTTCTGCATCAGATCAAGGACTTTTTGGGAGCCTGATTCAACACCCCATGCAATAGAATTCAACCCGGAAGAATTTACCTTGTCTAACAACGAAGCAAATTCTTTTACAGGACGCAGCTGGCACCACCATGATACATCAAAAGATTCAAGCATTTCAGATAACTCTTCTAGTGATTGGGGTGTAAAACCGTCATCAATAAAGCTGATCTTTTTCATTTTATTTTTTTCAACTGCTTGTCTAAGTTCAGAAATACTGATCCTTGAATAAGGGCCTTGATGATGCGTGCAGAAAGTACACTGCTGGTAAGGGCATGAATAGGCTGATCTTAACGGATAGATAATATCTTTTGTAAAATAATTCTTTTTTTCAAAATCAGAAAAATCAAGAATATTTTTTTTTTCATGCTTTTTTGCTCCTTTTCTTATCAAAAACTCAGAAAACTCATGATAATTCTTAAGCACTATTGCTTTTTTGGAGAGTTTTGAAAGGTCAGCAGGACCCCCTATTATTGTTTTGACTCCTCTTTTTTCAAGTTTCTTAATTATCCTTGCCGCATAAAACACCTGGCTGTTATAGACAAGGCTCATCGCTGCAAAATCTGGATCTCTTTTTATTATTTCATCAAAAAGCTCATCCTCAAAATCAAGCTTTTTTCCCAAGATAGTTTTTTTAGACACTGAGGGCATATCCTTTTTTGACATGCTGAGAAACTCTTCAAGCCTCCCAAAAAATTCATCTTTGCTTTCATAAAGCTCCCTGAACTTCCTGAAATGATACTCTGCATTAAGGTCGAGAACAGAGACCTCCTCATCAATGGTTGATCCAAGAAATGATTTCATGCATGCAATAGAATAGGGCATTACAGTTGCAGAAGAAATAGGAGGATTGATCAAAAGGATTCTCATGAATCAATGGAAAAAATATATGATTAAAAAAGTTATTTGATTACAGACAACACAATCCTTTCAACAGGATCAAGCATCTTCTCTTGTTTAAAGAAAGGTCTTGCCCTGTAAATATGCTCTTTTTCATAAGCTTCGATGATCTTAGGGTGGATATAATATTCCTTTGCAATAGCAGGAGTGTTTCCAAGCACATTGGAGACTTTCTCGACAACCTCTTTTATCCTCTTTTTTTTCTTATTTTTCTTCTCCTTTAAGAAAAACTCAGCTGCATATCTTGTCCCTGCCCAAGTCCTAAAATCCTTGCTAGTAAAATGGTTTCCTGTGATTTTTTCAAGAAATTCATTGACCTTTATAGATTCAATATTTTTTTTAATTCCATTGTCATAATACTTAAAGACTTCATACCCAGGAATATGTACAAGATTTCTTATAAAATCAGCAATTTCCTTATCGTGAATCAAGACCTGTCTTTTTATCCCTGATTTTCCTGTAAATTCTATTTTCACATCCTCTCCCAAAAGATCTATATGCTTCCTTCTCAATGTTGTAATGCCATAAGAATGGTTGATCTCTGCATATCTCTCATTTCCTATCCGAAGATGGGTCTCATCCATGATCCTAATTATTGCAGATATAACCTTTTTTTTGGAAAGCTTTTTTTGCTGCAGGTTCTTTTCAACAGTTCTTCTTATCTTAGGAAGGTTCTTCCCGAACTCAAACAAATTATCAAATTTCTTCTGCTTATGAACCTCAACCCATCTTTCATGATAGATGTACTGCTTTCTTCCTTTTTTATCACGGCCTGTTGCCAGAAGATGCGAATTTTTTTTAGTGGCTATCCAGACATCTTCCCATGCAGGAGGTATCTTCAAAGACTTTATCCAGGCAATCTTTTTTTTGTTCTTTATTCTTTTTTTCCTGTAATAATAACAGAATCCTTTGCCTTTTCTTCTCCTTTCATAGCCTGGCCCTGAATCAGGATTATAAATGAGCTTGTCCATATGGATAAATTAATTGAGCAAGTTTATATTTTTTGTTGAAAAATCTGAGAATACAGAATTATCACTTATAAATAACAATAAAATTTATAAATAACCTCTTAATCACAGTTATTGTAAAGAACAAATTGAAAAAACGGCTAAAGAAAAAGCAGTAATAATACTCGACTTTTTCTTTGTTAAAATAATTCATTTAAACGTAAATTAAATGCAATAATAATATATTTTGTTCTTAGAGGTAAGAAAATGAAAGAATTTAAAGAATTAGGAATAAATAAAACAATACTAAAATCTATTAATGACCAGGGTTTTGATGAACCCACAGACATACAGAGAGAGACTATCCCTGCAATATTAAAAGGAAAGGACGTCATAGCAAGCTCTCCTACTGGTTCAGGAAAGACATTGGCATTTGCATGCCCTATAATTGATTCTGTCAAAAAAGGCCAGGGAGTCCAGGCAATAGTTATAACACCAACAAGAGAGCTAGCATTGCAGGTAACAGATGCATTAAAGACCTTCTCAAAATACAAAAAACTGATGGTGACAACAATCTACGGAGGAGTTTCAATAAATCCCCAGATAAGGGATCTTAAGAGGACAGAGGTAGTTGTAGGAACCCCGGGAAGGGTTCTAGATCATCTTCAGAGAGGGACAATGCACCTTGACAGCATAAAAGTTGCAGTTCTTGATGAGGCAGACAGGATGCTTGACATGGGATTTATTGATGATGTAAACAAGATTTTATCCCAGTGCCCCAGACAAAGACAAACTTTACTTTACTCAGCTACAATAACAAACGATATCTCAGGCATTGCAAACAGGTACATGAAACAGCCTGAAAAAGTACTTTTAGAAGAATATGTTGATCCGAAAAAACTAAAGCAGTTCTATTATAACGTTGACGGAAGCAAGAAATTCTCTTTGCTTGTGCATATCATGAAGCAGGAGACTGCAAGCCTTTCAATGGTATTCTGCAATACAAGAAGATGTGTTGATTTTGTTGCAAGAAACTTAAACAAGCAGGGATTTGATGCTATGGCAATCCACGGCGGACATTCACAGGCAAAAAGGACAAGAACAATGGATAAGTTCCATGACGACAAGGCAGATGTTTTAGTATGCACTGATGTTGCTGCAAGAGGCCTTCATATTGAAAATGTCTCTCATGTCTACAACTATGACATCCCTAGAGAAAGCAAGCAGTACATCCACAGGATTGGAAGGACAGCAAGAGCAGGAGAAAGAGGAAAAGCAATAAACCTTCTCTCAGACAGGGATTTTGGAAACTTTGACAGGGTCTTAAGGGACAATGATGTAAACATCATAAAAAAGGATCTTCCCCAGTTCAAGCGAGCAGGTATTGGAAGAAGAAAGAAAAAAAATAAGAAGAGACGCCACAGGAATAACAGAAGAAAAAAGAGCAAAAGGAATAAAAATAATTATTTTAACCGGTATCTCTAAAACCATCTGAAAAAAGAAGTTACTGTAAATTTTTAGCAACATGAACCAGATCCCTTATTTCAATTTATCCATCGGAAATCACATCAGCCCTATGGTCAAAACCTGAGGACATTCCAAAATTATCACTAATGATAACAAGGTCCTGATAATTCACCTGGTAATCATCATTAACTTCCGAAATCTTGTCATATCTGGCACTAGACTCTTGGTTAATATCAGGAGATATTAATTTCAGCCTTCAGAAAGAAGTTCTTAACAGCTGCTATGAAGCCCTAAATTCTACAATTCCGTTAGTTTTAAGAGCAGTTGAGAAACTAGGAGACAATCCTATCCATATAATAACTTTGTTAGAAAAGGCTAAATTATATATTTCAAAGTATGCTCGGGTTATCAGGTCTTGATCTTATAAAATACAAGAAGAGAGTTTTATGATTATTGAAATTTCTTATCTATTCCCAATCTTCTCCTTGAATTTATCCAGCTGATCTGAAAATCTTCTCAATGTCTTAGTTACATGTTTCGGCTGTGTTCTTAAGATATCAGCTGTCTTTTTCAAAAGATTCCCGTCAGTCTCTTCATTTGAGCTCAATTCAAGTTCTGAGAAATCAATCTCCCTGTTTTTTTTCACTGCTTTTCTTGCTTTTTTCCAGTTCTTAAAAAGCTCTTCTGCTCTTCCCGGCACCTGGTTGACCTGGCAGGAAAGGATCCTTGCTGCCTCCTGGAGGATCTCCATTTGTTTTTCCAATGTCTCCATAGCAGCAGTACCCGCAGTAAACTCAATTCTTACAATACCGTCCTGTATCTTACTTGTCTTTAATATCTTTATCAGCTTTGTCTCTCCTGTCAGATTCAGGTGGGTCCCTCCGCATGCCTCAACATCAAATCCCTTGATATTTATGATCCTTATTTTTTTCCCGGGTACAGCTCCTCCCTGGTATATTCTCATACCGTACTCTGTCTCAGCAATCTGCCTGTCCATAACTGTCGAATAAACAGGAAGATTCTTATCTATGATCTCATTTGAAAGTTTCTCGATCTTTTTGACTTCCACATCTTTCAAAGAATCATAATGAGTTATATCAAGCCTGGCCTTATCCAGATCCTTATGGGCTCCTGCCTGCCAGATATGATTACCTAAAATCTGTCTTGCAGCGCCGTTTATTATGTGAGTTGCAGTATGGTGCTGAGCAAGCTGCAGCCTCCTCTCAAAATCAATCTTTCCATGAACTTTATCCCCTGACCTAAAATTTGGCTCATCTTCAAGCTCATGAACAACCACTCCCCCCTGCCTGTAGACCTCCACAACCTTTTCTTTGTTTAAAGTTCCCTTGTCATGCAGCTGTCCACCTGATGTAGGGTAAAAAGCAGTCCTGTTCAAGATCACTTTATTTTCTATGATCTTTTCAGCAACCGCATCAAACTCAATTATATCAAAACTCTTGTAATAAAGAATATCTGTATCAGAAACATCTTTAAGATCAAGCTGCTCCTCTTTTTCAAGCATCTTCTGTGAATCTTCATGCAGTTCCGAGACCTTTGCATAAAAATTATTTGGTATCTTGATTTTTTTGCCTAATTTTTTTCCCTGCTCTTGTATATCTTCCGGACTGATCCCTTTTGTATCATACAGCTCAATTAACAATTCCTCTGTTATATCCCCTCCCTTTGCTAGGATCTTTGCAATGATTCTTCTTGATTTCTTTTTTGTATCAATATATTTCTTTTTTTCTACATCAAGAATCTTAGATACCTCTTCAAGATTGTTCTTAAGTTCCGGAAACTCAGGTGTAAGCTCTTCAGCATGCCATCTGCATACATCAGGAAGAGAAAGTTTCCATCCGTACTTATCAATAAAACCAAAGCACCTTCTTGCAAGTATCCTCAGATTGTATCCTCCTCCTACATTGCTAGGAAGAGCACCATCTGATAAAGCAATCAGCAACGTCCTTGCATGCTCTCCAATTGAGTAAATTGCAGAAATTCTCTCGATCTTATTTTTAAGTTCTTCTACAGGCATATCTATCTTAGTTGATACCTGTTTCCATTTCTTGTCAATATCCTCAACTTCATCTAAATTCAGCTGTCCAGCATACGGAACAAACTTCCTGATCAATTTAGTATCCATATCTTCTTTTGTTTTTTTGAGAAGGTTCTTTACAACAAACGGAAAAGTCGCATCATATATAGAGTTTACACCCTGGCTAAACCATGCATTCCTTTCCATGCCCATTCCCATATCAAGAACCTTGATATTAAGATCCTTAACCCCTGATGGCGTCTGCTCATATAGCATATATACCTGATTTCCAAGCTCACAGCCTCTTGAAAAATACTCCATGCAGCAACCTAAATTTCCTCCTCCAGCCCATGCATCCTCGTGAAATGTAAGCTCTTCATCAGGAAGGCCTAAACCCTGATTCAGCCATTTTTTAATATCCTTAAAAACCTGGTTTTGGTCCCATTTTTCAGGTGCTACAAACATGTGCTGTCCGATCATATTAAAGCAGGTCATGTGAGACATTGTTATACCTACATTGTCAATATCAGAAAATCTCAAGCAGAACTGTGGGATGACTAAAGGATTTGCCGGAGGTGAAACTTCTCCTGAAATTACATACGGCTGAAAAGCAGCAATTGACGCATTCACATATTCCATAGTAGGATTCCATCTTGAAACAACAGGATATCTTTTTACAGGAGTATATCCAAGATTTTTAAACATCTCTGAAAATTCTTTCCAGATCTCAAGATAAGACATTGGTTTTTTTGCAGGTGTATTTCCTATAAAATCAAATGCCTTCTGATCACTACATACTGGATCCCCGCAGACTTTTCTCTTTAAATCAAGATTCCAGAAAGGTTTTTTGCATTTATCACAGATCCCTCTATGAAAACCTGCTTCCCTTAAAACTTCAGTAGGATAATATCTATCCGGATCTTTCCAGAACTTTGGTTTGTATTTTTCTTTTATCTGTTTGTCAGTAAGCATCTTATAACCTCCGTTATTAATAAAGATATCAATGCACCTAGTAAGAACCCGCGCCAGCCTTAGTACACCTAAAATAACTCATTTTAAACAGGAATGTTAAATTAATATAAAAAAATTATGAATTTTTTTAAGCAGAAATTCAGGCACAGAAAAGATAAAAAGAAAAAACTCTGTTTTCCTCTGATCTTACCTGCCTTTAATCATTTCAACAATCCCTTTCCCGAAGTCTTCTGCTGCTTCAGGACCGTTTGCTGTAATTATCCTGCCGTCAACAACAACAGGCTCATCAACAAATTCAGCTCCATGCTCTTCAATAATCTCAATAGCTTCCTTATTTTCTTTAGAAGTCCATACAGTAGCTCTCTTTCCTTTAAGAATCCCTGCTTTTGCAAGTATTGCCGGTGCAATGCATATAGCACCTATAAGCCTCTTCTTACCATCCCCCCTTTTGAGAAGATCCATGACCTCCTCATACTCTGCTAATTTTGGTGCTCCGGGCCCTCCAATCACAACAATCATATCATAACCATCTAAAATTGCATCTTTGACAGTTGTATCAGGAACAAGCTCCATCCCGTACTTGCCTTTTGCTGTCTCTTTTGAGATGCTTGCAGTCTCAACTTCAATTCTATTCTCTTCTAAGACCTTTCTTGTATTCTTATACTCAACATCCTGAAAACCGACCTGTGCTATTATCAGCAAAACTTTCATATAAATCACCCTGTTTTTAAATATTTATAATACAATAATTAAACCTCATTATTAAAAATATCTATGGGAGCAGACTTATTCATTAGAAAAAGTTTCTTATGAAAAAATGTTTATTATTTTCTGTACATTACCCCATCAACACAAAATATTAATACAATAATCAATTTAATCAGAAATGGTGATAAAACATGATTGTTACATTAACTGATTTCGGAAACTCTGAATACCTTGGTGTTATGAAAGGAGTAATCTATTCAATCTCAAAAAAATCAAGGATAACTGATCTTTATAATGAAGTGGATTCGCACGACATAAAAGAAGGGGCATGGATACTCTTAAGAAACTATAAGTTTTTTCCAAAAGAATCAATTTTTCTCTGTGTTATAGATCCCGGAGTAGGCTCATCAAGAAAAGGCATAATAATTGAGACTGAAAACTACTTTTTTGTAGGACCTGACAACGGCCTCATGTATCCTGCTGCAAAAGAAGATGAGATACTTAGGATAGTCGAGATCAAGTATCTTGAAAAGATCTCATCAACATTTCACGGGAGAGACATCTTTTCAGTAACAGCAGCAAAACTGGACAAAGGAATAAATCTTGACGAGATGGGACAGTTCATACATGACATAAAAGAACTGGAGTTCTACCAGGAAGAAAACAAAGGAGAAGTCGTAAGAATCGACAGGTTCGGAAATATAATCACAAACATCCCACCAAAAGATAAAAAATCATATAAGCTGAAAATCAGAAGGAAAACAAAAAAGCTTGACTTCTACAGGACATACTCAGATGCTCCTGACAATATGTTATTCCTTGTTGAGGGAAGCTCAAACACTCTTGAGATTGCGATGAAAGAGAAAAGAGCAGAAAAAAAGCTTAAGCTTAAACTCGGAACAAAGATTGAAATAATCTAATTTTCATATATTTTTTTAATAATTGATTCAATCTGTGGATTTGATATGTTCAGATCTCGAATAGGAAACTTTTCAAGGATCTTTTTTGTAGCGTCTCCCACTTCATTTGCTTTTGTATCAATCTTGAGCTTCATCTCATACTCATCCTGAGAGACAATCTGTGTATTTTCAGGAAGATCCTTTTTTTTAATCTTTTTAATTTTTTTTAAAAATTTGATATCCAGAATTTTTGTCTTGATAATATCTTTTTTCAGCTCATCAATGGTCCCGTCATACACCAGCTTTCCCTTGTTTATGATAAGGATATTTTTGCATAGATTCTCAATATCATCAATATCATGAGTTGTAAGAAGAAAAGTTATGTTCTTGTCCTTGTTAACCTTTTTTATGAAATCACGAATCTTTTCTTTTGAAATGAGATCAAGACCAATTGTTGGCTCATCCAAAAAAACAATCTTAGGATCATGAAGAAGAGAACTTATCAGTTCACACTTCATCTTCTCACCAAGAGAGAGCTGCCTTGCGGGTCTGTGAATGATCTCTTCTAATTCAAACAGCTCAACAAAATAATTAAGGTTCTTCTCAAACTTTTTTTCAGGAATATCATAGATCGTCTTATTCAGATAAAAAGTATCAACAGGAGGAAGATCAAGCCATAGCTGCTGCTTCTGTCCGAAAACAACACCAATATTTTTTACGTATTTTTTCCTGTCATCCCATGGCTGATAATCAATCACCCTGACTTTTCCGGAACTTGGATATAAAATTCCTGAAAGGATTTTAATCGTAGTTGATTTTCCTGCACCGTTCGGTCCGATAAATCCCCTTATCTCTCCTTTGGAGACATCAAAAGAGATATCATCAACAGCCTTTACAGTGACATAATCCCTGTATATCAATGATTTTAATGAAGACAATGCCCCTTTATCTTTCCTGAAAGTTTTAAAATATTTTTTAAGATTCCTTACCTTTATGATATCAACCACCTGCACTTGTATACTGCTCTAATGTATTTTTCCAAAAAAATCTGCTAAAAAAATATATCATCAATATAACAATCATAACAATTAAAAAATTTTCTGAAGGCTCTCTGATAAGAGCGCTTGTCGGATAATAAGACAGAACTGCCAGAGGGATTACGTACCTGAAAAAAGAAGACATTATTGATCCGTATATATCAACAGGATACCTACCGTAATCCTTAACTGTCCTTAAAAATTCCCTTAATCTTCCGATCCTTACTGCCCTTACAATCAAAGAATATTTCAGGATTGCAACAGAATAGATAAAGATCAATGCCAGCACAAAACAGCCCGAAAAGACAGCAATATCAATAGGAGCAGGAACAAAGTCAAGCCTGATAAATGAATAGATAAACAGACCCAGACCAATAAAAAAATTCACAATTTGCTCAAGGCTGAAATTAGTAAAAGAGATATACTGCAGAGTATTTACCGGAAAAAGAAGATACCTGTCAAAATAACCAGTCCTAACTGCCTGGGTCAATGACCAGTCAACCCTCTGGAAAAACATCCGGTCAACAGAATTTACCATTATAAACATTCCCTGAAACATCAGTATCTCGTTAAAAGACCAGGCTCTAAATCCTTTTGATTGTAGATATATCATAATAGTGATGAACGGAAGCATAAGGTCAAAACTTAACAAAGTCAGGATACGAAGGATGAAATTCAGCTTATATGCAGACTGCTCATTGAATCTCATCTCAAGGGATTTAATAAAAAACCTAAGTGACTTCATCCTCCCTCAGCTCCGAATTTCTTAAGTGCTTTTGCCCAGAGCAGCTTATAGACAGCAATAAGAATTAGTATCCAGATAATCTGGATTCCTATAAATCTTGCCCCCTCAAAAAACGACACCTTTTCAATCACAAGTTTTACAACTCCGTATCTTAGATAGTAAAAAGGAAGAAATTTCGAGACATTAAGAAGATAGGTTCCAAAAAAATCAAGAGGGATGAACTCTCCTGAAAGAAATCTCATGAATATATACATAAGCCACTGGAAGGATTCTATCTTTTTTACCCAGAAAGCTAAAGTTCCTGTAATAAAACCCAACATGAAATTTATAAGGAATGCAAAAATCAAGGCAATAAAAAAAAATAGAATTGATCCCTGGAATGAATTTATATTAAAGATTATCAATGATATGATAAATACAGGTATGACTTCAACAAAAAATGCAAAAATCCTGTCAGCAAGCTCCCGTGAAAGAAACTGAAAAAATACAGGATAGGGCCTTAAAAGATCCTGGGTAAGTTCACCATACAGCACTTTCTGCTGTAGCTTATGTCCCACTCTGTTATAGATGAAATGTCCTGTTATCATGATAAATACATAATAAGTTATCATATCTTCAAAAGAATATCCTAAAATATCTCCTGCATTATTAGAATAAACTGAAGACCAGATAAAATAATAGAGCATCAGCATCAGAGGAGAGATTATGATCGAGGACATGAAGTTGAGCTTGTAGGCAATGCTTGTCTTAAACTCCATCCTTCCCATAGTGATAAATTTTCTCATGTCTGCATGAAAATCCGCAGGATTTATATTTCTTTATAATCAGCCACAGGAAAAAATGTGCTTAACTATCAAAGGAAATTAGTTATGAGTCTCTGGTCTTGGGTTCTGAATTACCAAACAACACAACTCAAAATCCAGAAATGGTATTCAAATTATTTATTTGTGTTCATAATAAAATTATTGAATGTCAACTGGCATTTTTTTTATTAGACTAAAGATTCACTTACCGTGAAAAAAAATAGATATATCCCCTTCTTTTTCTGATTAATTTTCTATGATCTGTTAGAATAATCTATATCAACCTTTGAAATTTTAACAACATTGACCAGAAGCATCCTGAATCACGGCAATTATTTATTGTATCCCCAAAACATTAATATTATAAAATACCTATTTATTTAGATAATCACATGCCAAAAAAAGCGCTTTTCATCGGAAGGTTCCAACCGTTTCATCTGGGTCACCTTGAATATATAAAAAATATTCTTAAAGAACATGAAAGATTAATAATTTGTATTGGAAGCTCTGAAAAAAAAGACACTTTAGAAAATCCTTTTTCAAAAAAACAAAGAAAAGACATGATTTTTGGATCTTTAAAACAAGAAAAAATAGGTATAAAAAAAATAAAAATACTATTTTTAAAAGACTATCCTGATAACAATGAAAAATGGTTCTTGCAACTAAAACAAAAAACTGATGATTTTGATATCTATTTTGCAGGAGAAAACGAGTTAACAAAAAAAATCCTGAAAGAACACGGTTACACTGTAAGATCAGTCAACAAAAGGATCAAAGGAATATCTGCAACTGAGATAAGAAAAAAAATAAGAAAAAATAAAGACTGGAAAAAATATGTTCCTGATTTTGTCTATAAATACATTGATAAAATTAAAGATTGATGTCTGCCTTGATATTGTCGATATTCACATTCTCAAGTTCTGCAAGATCATTCAATGAGAGCTGTGCAATATTAAAAAGCAGTTTAAGCTTAGGGATTGTGAAAGAACAAATAGGATAGTGTAAAATGGAGTAGTTATTTTTTCACAATCCATTATCAACAATCCCTTAGTTTCAATGAATGTTTATTTTTTTTTGTTATTTTTTTAACCAACTGAATTTTTTTCTTCACAAAACTTAAAAAAAAAAGATAATTCTTGGTTTTCATGAAAATCAATTTTGTCACAGGAAATAATCATAAGTTCCAAGAAGTCAAGAAAATCATGCAGAGCTTTAATCTTAATCAGATAAAGGGAAAAAAAATCGAACCTAAAGATAAATCAGTAGAAGAGATAGCATCTTTGAATGCTGAATCATTTTTTAAAAATCTAAAAAAACCTGTGATTGTTGATGATACTGGGATTTTTTTTAATGCTTATCAGAATTTTCCTGGTAATCATCCAAAACTGATGTATAAAATGCTAGGATTTAAAGGCCTGCTTAAGCTTTTAAAGGATGAAAAAAGGGATGCATATTTCAAGACAGTTGCAGCTTACGCAGACAAGGAAGGTGTCAGATTATTTGAAGGAAAACTAAGAGGCAAGATAGCAAGACAAGTCTTTGGAAAAGAAAAGGATGTAATGCCTTATGAAAAGATTTTCAAACACAAAGGAAAGTATCTCTGCGAGCTTTCAAGAGAAAAAAAAAACAAAATATCGCATCGGGCAATAGCATTCGGAAAACTAAGAGACTGGCTCCTTAAGAAATAATTTTTTTTAACTAAAATATTCTTTTGAACCACTGGACATTCTCACACAGCATATTTAAACAAGAAGATAATTACCAAAGCAGTGGCAAAAATTGTAATACTCTTAGGGGGCAGAATATACATAAAAAAAATTATCTTAGAGTACAGTTTCCTTAATTTTTATGAAAAAGAGATCTGGCTCATAGATTCTCTGCAGATATTTGATCCGTTTTACCTTTCAAGAGAAAATACCTCAAGGACAAGAGAATTTCTCCAGGAATTAAGGATATCAAGGCCATTTACGTTTTATCAGCTCAAGGATAGGATATTCACATTAACAAAGATCTATCTTAAGCCTGAAGCAGCTGTCATAATCTCTTCATTTGACTGCTTTAACAAAAACATCATGGATAAAAACGAAAAAGAATCATTAATTGAGCTTATGCTTGACACAATAAAAAAGATTACACTGCAAAAAAGATGCAGATTCATGATCGGTTTGAAAAACAAAGAGCTAATGAAAAACATCAGAAAAAAATTTGAAAAGGTGAGAATATGGGAAGAACAATCAGGCCTATAAGATACGAAGTAGAAGCACAATTAGACGAACTAAGAAGATATATAAAATCACTGAGAAAACAGGACAGGAAGCATTTTGAAGAGCTTTATGCAGATGTAAAAAAGCACATTTCCTCGATCTCCTACAGCAACCCTTTAAATCCGCATGAGCTGATGCAGTGGTCTGCAATATTAGAGCTTGAAAAAAAGATAGGAAAATTAAAAAAAGAATTGAAAGCCATAAAGAGCTGAATAATTGCTCCTCCCAAGAACAATGCAGAATAGGATTTATTGATTCATCCTGCTCTTGCACCGTCAAAAACAGGTTTCTCAGGAACAGCAAGAACCGGAGTTATCTTATCAGCATAGCCGATATCAAAAATCATTGCCTCTGAAAGTTCTCCCATTATCTTTCTTGGCTTGAGATTCACAACAAGCTTTACAAGCCTGTCTGACTTTTCTATATCAATCACTTTTTCAATTGTCCCTACTCTTATATCTACTTTTTCAAGAGTCTTGAAATCAATTTCCGATTTTATTGGTGCTGGTTTTGTTTGTTTCATAAAAAAAAAGATAGTATTTAATTATAGAGAATTTATGTAAAAAAAGAATCACAAAATCAGAAAAAACTTCTTACCCATGCTAAAAAAGAACTTATTATGCCTTTTGATATGCAAATATTATCTTCACAAAAATCATCATTGCATTCATCAGCAAATGCAGAAATTGAGACCAATATAAATATCATTGTAATTAATTTTTTGTATTTCATAATCTAATCAGTAAAATTCCAGCTATTTAATTTTTTCGAAAAACACCAACTTTAAATATGTTAATTATTTCTAACATAATGTTAATTAAAACTAACAAAAAGTTAAACTAATCTAACAAAGGTGATATCATGATCGGAAAAGCGAGATGGTTTAAGAGGAGAAAGTACGGAGGTTGGGGAATCTCTCCAAAGACATGGCAGGGTTGGGTGTATACTGCAGCAATCCTGCTTCCTTTTATCGTATTCCAGGCACTGCCATTCTGGGACACAACAACAAGAATGGTTGTGACAGGTCTCTGGCTGGGATTTCTGCTCCTTGATGTGACACACCTCATGCTCACACTTGACAGGGATGAGCGGGAATACAGGATTGAAGCTGTTGCAGAAAGAAATGCAGGATGGTTCATGGCAATTGTCCTTGCAATAGGAATAGTCTAGCAGGTAATATCATCAGGTTTGAACCAGGAAGTGAAAGTAAATTGGTTCATGATTCTTGCTCTATTCGGAGGAGCTATTGTCAAAACTATATCAAACATCATATTAGAGAGAAGATCATTGTGAGGTGAATGAAATGCTAAT
>WJJD01000152.1 GCA_014729915.1 Candidatus Woesearchaeota archaeon
ATAAGATTTTGTGTTGTTTCGCCATCTATGCTTCCAGTCTCAATTATTTCACTTATCATTGACAAAAGATTCGTCTCATAATCATATAAATTTGAATTGCATACAATCTCTGTAAGATTGGAATAACTCGGACAGTCGCAACCCGCTTCACCTGGATTAATGCAAAGATCATCAATTTTTGTATAAAACAAAACTCCTATTATATCTTCTGAGAGCTGCTCTGTAATAAACACATGTTCTGGAGGAAGTGAAAATTTATAGTATAAAAATACTGTTCCGATAAGAATTATCATTATAGCAAATATGACATCCACTAGATATATATAGCCTTTTTTCATTGTTTACATAGTAAAATATTCATTTGTATTACTCTATTATTATAAACATCATTAAGATCATACAGAACCGGTTTTACAAGGGATATTGCCTGGTCATAATCATTGCATGGATTTTGAGTTGACTGAATTGACTCGTTACAGAACTGTCCGGATTCCTTAAGATATCCAAGGGAAACAGTTTTTGCTGAATTTGAATCGTCAAAATCTAGATCAATTTTTGAGCCGTCATTGTCTGTAAAAAATATACATGAATCATAAGTGTAATTGCTCATGCCAATACCGTGTGTATTAGTTAGATGCGAAATAACAAAATCATCAACACTTTTTTTTTTAAAAAGATCTGCAAAATTTATTAGTTTTGATATGTTTATCCTGTACTCAGAAAAAAATAAAGCATCATCTCCCGGGTTAAGTTTGTTATATCCAATAAGATTATTTTCAAGATTATCAAAAACAAATTCAACCTCAAAATCAATTTTTTTTTTAGTTTTAGGTATGTTAAATATTAATGTTAAGAAAATTGTTATAAAAATCATAAATACAATTATGCTTACAACAAGATCAAAGGTTATTATCTGTGATTTTGACTTCATATTTATTCTCTTTTTATACTTAGATGATTTTCAAATTTTTTAATAATTAGATTTGTTCCTTTATCTTTTGAAAATACAATTTTTGGTGAAGATTCTAATTCATTTATATAGGGAAGTGATTCATATGCAAGTGTCTGGTTATTAAATTTATTAACTACTAAAAGTTCACATTCTTTAGCTTTTACAATTATAAGTTCTACATCAATATTTTTTATTTTGTCAGGAGTTGTTATATTGCTCTCGTAATCAGAAAAAGAAAGTGAAGCAGTAATGATCTCAGTCTTGATTTCTTCTGCATTCTTTTGTGCAATTTCTTTTGCTGAACTGTTTTCATCAATCCTATTAAAAGCATAAGTAAAAACTGAAATAAAGACAAAAAACACAATAGAAAAAAGCAAAACAAATTCTAGGGATAACTGGGAATTTTTCATTCTGGAACAATCGACACCTTAATTTCATTGTTCTCTTGAGAGTAGATGGTCTCAAGTTTGAAAGTTTTTTTACCTTGGAATAAAATATTTCCCTCGAAACTGTAAAAAAGGCAGTTTATTGTCGATTTTTTACATTCAGGAACTTCTTTTGTGAATTCAGCATAGCTTGGATCTGTTTGTTTAATGATTTTTACTTCTGCTGAATCCTTTGATGTCAGAGGAATATCTGAAAGAAAATGAAAAGATTTATTATTAAATGTTTTAAGGATAATATAATAAACATGACTATTTGATTTATTTAAATCAAGAATAAAAAATTTTTTTGTGTTTTCAGGCACTTCTACCTCAACTTTTTGCTTTGAATACAATCCAAGAAAATAAAGTTCTTTTGCTGACTCTGTTAAACTAGCTCCAAGGTCATTTGCAATTCTTGTGTTTAATGAGCCATACACATTTTTTCCGATAAAAGTGTGCAGGAGAAACATTGAAGGTATAATTAGAGCTATTAGAATAAAACCTGTAAGGAGCAGATACTCCAGAGACATTTGTGATTTTTTCATAAATAATAAAACCCCTCTTTTTTTTCTAAATAATAAGCAAATGACAATGATAACAAGGAAAATAAATAAAAAATATTATCCCGAAGCTTTGACCCTTATATCTCCGACAGCCTCCTGGGTGATTGCACCATCTTTGTATTTGTATTTTGTAATCAGTGTACCCTGAAGAAGTTTTCCTGATTTAACTTCTTGTCCTGAGACATCAATCGATATCTTTGCAATATCTCCAGGTGCTAATGAAGGAGAACCTGCGTTTCCATCAATCGAATCCCCTCCTACATTCTCTGCTATCGCTGAAAGTTCTCCTGTAAAATGAATACCAGACTCATCTGAAACACTTACATTCAGATACTCGATTGGTTTTTGACCTAAATTTCTTACTCCCAGCTCAAAGTGTCTTTTATTAAGTTTCATTTCTTCACATTTTAATTCTCCTGTGCCTCCTATGTTGCAAGTATCAGGAAGATAACTTCGTAAATCTAATACATTAAAATAAATCAGACCCCCGACAACTGATAGAGTAACTAAAATCACCAGTCCATAAATTATTAGTGTTTCAATAGAAAGCTGAGCTTTTTTATTATTAATCATTTTAGCACCTCCTTGATAGTATTATTTTTTATAGAGAATTAGTATATATTTCTTTCGTTTATCTGCAGAGCAAAATCCATAAATATTTATACCTATGACAAATTAAATTAATACATGCCAACTTCTAAGATTATCGGAATCAAAGGAACAGGAGTTTATTATCCAAATAAAAAGGTCAAGGTTGAAACTCTGGTAAGAGAATTTGATGTTGAAAATTTAAAAATTATTAAAGATCACGGTATTAATGAGATTCATACATCAAACCCAAGAGAAACAGAATTTTTTATGGCAAAGCAGGCTGTTTTAGATTCATTAAAAAACTCAAACTTAACCCCTGATAAAATTGATCTTATGATATACTGCAGAGGGTTGAAAAAAAGAGTATCTCCAAGAAATTTTTCTTCCAGAATAATAAAAGAAATTGATGCTGATAATGCTTACGGGTTTGATATTGATTCAGGATTTTTAGGAGGATTAATCGGTATCCATGTAGGAAACGAGATTCTTGCAAACAGCTTTTATTTAAAAAACGCATTAGTTGTTGCATCCCAGGAATTTGACGAAATGTATCTTTTTGGTTCAGGCTCCAGAATAAACCAGATGATATTCGGAGATGGTGCTGCATCAGTTATTTTAACAAGAGACACAAAAAATAATAAAATTCTTGAATCCAATTTTATTATAGATCATTATACAAATTTTATTGATGAACTGATTCAGGATGAATTAAAGGATAAATCATTTTTTAACAAATTGTTTAATCTTGAATTTTTATCAAGAGTTAAAAAAATATACGGAGTAAATCTTATTTCAACTTTAACACAAAGATGGGTTGACAATTCCTGTAAAGTGATTAAATCATCACTTGATTCTTTGAATTTAGATATTAAAGATATTAATCATGTGATAAAATCTCAACTTTCCCTTCGTGAAACAGCATGTCTTGCAAGAAAATTAGATATTTCTCCTGAAAGAATTTACAATTCATCTTATGAAAAAGGACATCTGGGTCACGCAGATATTTTATCAAATCTTCATATTGCAATGGAAAAAACTAAATTTAAAAATCTTGATATAATTGTTGTGTTAGCTTCTAATTATGATTGTTCTTCAGGAGCAGTAATTATCAGAAGATAATTTATGGATTTCTAAAAAGAAATCCATTGTGTTGACAATGTTTCCAGATCATATTCTTCTTTTGGTACTATTTCTCCTATTAGTACTTGATTCCAGAAAAAAATAAATCAATGAATAAAAGAAAGGATCCATTCTATCCCTGTTTTAAGTTTTTCGCAAAAGTTTTCTGATACATCTCCCAAATTCATATAGAGAACTTTGAATTACCTATAGAGAATAATTCAAAGTTCTTCTTAAAGATTTTTGATGTTTTTCAAAATTCTCTATTGATACATTTAATTTGTTCATACTGTCCGGTTTCTTCTGCTTTTTACTAAAATAAGAAATTTATTAGTGAGAAGAGATAAATTTATATATTAATACCGTATTAATATCATATTAAGGTGATATTATGGTAAAAGCAATTATTAATATCGATGATCATACAAACAGAATTTTAAATATAGTAAAAGCTAAGTTTGGATTAAATGATAAAAGCGAGGCAATTGAAGCGATGGCTATGCAATATGAATCTGAAATCTTAGAACCTCAACTTAGGCCTGAATTCATTGAAAAAATGAAGAAGCTAGGAAAAGATAAATCTGTTAAAGTTGGAAATCTTAAGGAATTTAGGAAAAGATATGGTATAAAGTAAAATGTATTCTATTGATGTAAGATCTCATGTGGATAAAATATTTCAAAAACTTTCTAAGAGAAATCCTAAACAGCTATCAATAATAGACAAGAAATATAGACAAGAAATTAGAGGAAATTATTAAAAATCCCAATCACTATAAGAATCTGAGAAAACCGATGCAACACCTGAAGCGTGTACATATTGATAAAAGCTTTGTTCTTGTTTTTTCGGTTGATAAAAATTCAAAAACCATTACTTTAGAAGATTATGATCATCACGACAAAATCTACAAAAAATGATTTTTATGTAATATCGGAAACAGTTAATATACAATAAATTCAACACAAAGAATTTATTTTGCTCCCTTCAACATCGCAATAGCTTTTTTCCTATTCTTACTTTTAAAGATGTAGCTTCCTGCTGCAAGGATATCAACTCCTGCATCTCTTGCAGATTTTGCTGTGTCTTTGTTTATGCCGCCGTCAATCTCTATTTCCAGGTTCTTTGCCTTGTGAATCTTTCTTGCCTTAACTAATGTTTTTACTTTGTCAAGAACCTTTGGCATGAAATTCTGACCAGAAAAACCTGGAAAAACACTCATTATCATTACCATATCAAGATCACGAAGATAAGGAAGGATTAAATCAAGATCTGTGTCCGGATTTAAAGAAACTCCTGCTTTTTTTCCGTATTTTTTAATGAGCTTTATCAGTTTAAGAATAGAATGATCAACCTCTGCATGAACACATATTATGTCTGAGCCTGCTTTTGCAAACTCTTCAATGTATTTTTCAGGGTTTGTTATCATCAGATGGACATCAAATTCCAAGTCTGTAATTTTTCTTATGCTCCTGACAACAACCGTGCCAAAAGTGATATTGGGTACAAAATGCCCGTCCATTACGTCAATATGAAGCATCTCACAATATGGCTCAACAGATTTTATCTCTTCAGAGAGCTTTGAAAAATCACACGACAGAATTGAAGGCGAAACCTTTATCATTTTCTTTTAATAAATCTAAAAATCCCTGATTTTACATTGGTAAAGAAATCTGTTAAGCCGAGACTGAAAGTAACATTTGATAATATAGAGGATTTGTCTTTAGCAATCTCATCAAAAACTTTGTCATATCTGGTTTTTTGTATTGAATAAACATCTATATTAAAATTCGCAACACATTTTGACAGAGGATAATCAATTGATAATAAGGAAAGAATCTGCTTGTTTTCTAAAAAATGATCATTTTCAGGTTTATTTTTTATCTCATCAACTGCTTTTAGTACATTTTGTTTATCGAACTGTTTTTCATACCTGTGAATTATCTGGAAGTCAGAATAAACCTTATTTTTAAATTCTTTTGTAAAATCCTGATTTATTAAGTAGTTGCTTATGCTGCTTAAACATGATTTTTTAATCTTAGAAATCCTGTTTTCAAGTATTTGTAAAGTTTCATTAAAATCTTTTGTTAAGTCAAGTTCAAAAGCAAGCTCTCTGTCTTTTATAACAAACATTATCCAATTAGAAAAATCATTTTTATCAGGAGTTACATGCTTATTAAAAAAGGATTCTCTTTTTGATTCCAAATGTTTTTTGAGCTCAATAATGTTTGAAATCTCTTTTTCTTCGGTTTTAAACGAATACTCTGGTTTGACATCCTCTGTATATCCATATACCATTATTAACACCTTAATTAAAAAGCAAAATTTAGTTCACTTTTCTATTTATGTTTGTTTCCTGATAAATAAATGTTTTGATTTTAAAAACGAAAAATTTATAACTCTGAAAAATTATAAAATTTAAATGTTTACCTTAATTTAATATTACAAAGACAAAATAAATTTTTAAAAAATTCATAAATGAGGTGGTTAAAATTCCTACAATAATGATAGTAGATGATGATGAAGACATATTGTACAGTGTTGAGAAACTGTTAACAAAAAAGACAAAATATGAAATCCTAAAAGCAAACGGCGGCAAAAAATGTTTAAGCCTCCTGAAAAAAAAAGAGCCTGATCTAATCCTGCTTGATATAATGATGCCGGAGATGGACGGCTGGGATGTTGTTGAAAAGATTCACGAAAATCAGGAATGGAAGAACATACCGATAATATTTTTAACTGCAAAAGATGATAAGCTTACACAAACTGTTGCAAGCATCAGTGTTGAGGATTATATTGTAAAGCCAGTTGATATCGATCTATTAATAAAAAGGATCGAAAAGACCCTTAATAAGACCGGGTGAGTAGTTTGAAAAAAAAAATAATTATTCTGTCATTAATATTATTGCTTCCTTTAAATGTTAGTGCTTTTATTTCCAGTTCAAGACCTGATTTTCTTAATAATTCCGCGATTCTTATTTTGGGTATTGAAACTCTTTTTGTCATTATAATTTCTGCTAATCTTGTAAAATTTTTAAATATCACAAGAAAAAATAAACTTGTTAAATTCATCTATTTAACAATCGGATTATTTTTATTCAACTCAGTGCTTAACCTGATATATTTTATTTCAGTGAATTTTGGATGGAACCTGGATTATATGTATATTTATCTTATTGAAAGAATAATAATAACAACTGCATTTATAATGATAACAATAGGTTTTTTTAAATTCAATAAATTATTAAGAACAAAAGTCTGATACTGAATGCACGAATTTAAGTTTTCTAATAGTATGTATGAAAGACTGTTTAAACATAATATTATGCCTCTTTTTATCTGTGATAAAAAAGGAGAGATAATTGCATATAATAAAAAATTTAAAAAACTCTATGGGAAAAAAGCAACTTTAAAAAATAAAAACTTTTCAGAAATTTTTAAACCTGAATCAAAAGAAGAAAAACAAAAATTCTCTCTCATTGAATTTGGCTTCTTTGAGGAATCCGATGCACATGATCTTATTTTTAATACAATTAAAGGAGAAAAAAGATATGTACGGCTCTGGATTGACGCTAAATTTGATGAAGATCTTTCTCTTGCTGCAGTTGAGGATTACACAGATAAAAGAAAACTTGAACTCAAACTTACCAAACAAAACCTTAAACTTAAGGAATTAAAAGATGAGCTGGAAGATTTTAATAAGAATCTTGAAAAAAAAGTTGATAAACGAACAAAAGAAGTAAAACAGGCAAACAAACAAATTAAAATCCTTTTAGAGAGAAAAAACCAGTTTATTAATGAACTTGCGCATGATCTTAGAACTCCGTTGACACCGATTACCTATCTGATTGAATCAATAAAAGAAGATATCAATAATAAAGAGATGCTCAAAGATATTCAGATAATAGAAAATAATACCAATTATCTGAAAAACCTTGTTGAAGATATTTTAAAACTTGCAAGAATAGATAATAACAAGGTTGAATTTAATTTTGAGGGTGCAAATATTTATGATGTTGTTCAAAATGTTATAATAAATAATCAAGTAACATTTAATAAATTAAAAATCAGAACTGAAAACAAAATTTCTAAAAAAACACCGGAAGTTTATATAGATAAATTAAAAATAACAGAAGTTCTGGAAAATCTTGTGATGAACTCAACGAAATTTATGAAAAAAGGAGGTAAACTTACTTTTTCAACTAAAAAAAAAGACAACTTCATCATAGTTTCTGTAAAAGATGACGGTATTGGAATTGACAAAAAACACCTTCAAAAAATTTTCCATGAATTTTATAAAGCAGACTCTTCAAGACATCACAAGGGCAGCGGACTGGGGCTTAGTATATGTAAAAGAATAATTGAAAAGCACGGGGGAAAAATCTGGGCAGAAAGCAAAGGAAAAGGAAAAGGAACTGCAATTAAATTCACAATCAAATTACTTAAAAGCATCAGAAAATCAGAAATGAAAAAACAAAAACCAAACAATACGGATATTGACAAAAAATATGTTAATAAACTTAAAAAACTAAAGGAAAAACTAAAAAAGAATTAATATTTCATTTTTCAAAAGGTGATAATATGAGAATAACATCAGAACAGGATTTTAAGAAAAAAAGAATCCCATTATACATAGAAGGATTAGATAATCAGATGGAAGGAGGTATACCTGAAGGTCATGTTGTCCTGATATGCGGCACAGCAGGTACTATGAAATCAACAGTCAGCTTTAATATACTTTATAATGAAGCACTAAAAGGAAACAATTCAATATATTTTTCTTTTGAACAGCCCTATAATAATTTTTTGCAGCATCTTTTTAATATGGGCTATGATCTTAATAAAGTAAATTTTATTGTTATTGATGATCTTTCTGAGATAAATCAGGAAATTTCAAAAATTGAGGATAAAAAAAAAGGAACAATATTATTTGTTGATATTTCCGCAATAAGAAAAGAGCTTAAACGAGCAAGAACAAAATCAGGTGACTGGGTAACAGCAATTGAAAATGTAACAAAAAAATTCAAGTCTCTTATTGATCTTAAACTAATAGTTTTAGATTCACTTTCAGCTTTGTATATTCATGCTGATTTCAAGGAACCCAGAAAAAAGATATTTTTTATTTTTGAAACATTCAGGGATCTTGATATTACTTCCCTTATGATATCTGAGATGCAGCTGGATAAACAAAAATATGCAGAATATGAAGTTGAAGATTTTCTTGCAGACGGTGTTGTTGTACTTCATCTGACAGAAAGGCACAGAAAAGTTACAAGAGAGATTTCAGTTGCAAAGATGAGAGGAACAAGCTGTAATCATAACATATTTTCATTGGATTATAAAAACGGAAAATTCAGGGCTCTTTACGGTGGAGAAATACCCTTGGTTGAATAACAGATTCCCACCATCTGAAGATGTGGGTTTTTGTGGATGTGATGTCTGATTCTGTGTTTTGATAACTTCGTTTTCAGTCCTTTTCTAAAAATACACAAATCCTTTAATTTAAATGCGTTCAGTTGAGAACTTGAAAGATTTAAAGTAGGTTCATGGAAAGTTGAATTGCAATCACCGTAGTCAGTGAGGTGATTGCTATGACAAAAAACAAATATCTGCATTTTAACCTAAATTTCAGGGTTTTATTGTAGAATGATAATTTCTCGTCTATAACGACATATTTCCCCAAAGCAAAGCTGAGGGCGGAGCGGAGTGCAACGGAGCGAAGTCTTAATTCCTGTTCAATTCTCCCAGATTTGTGAGGTATCCGTAAGGATTGTGCTTTTAAAGACAACGAACATCTGGGACGAGGGATAGCTGCAAGCGGTTTTTTGCGTAGCAAAAAAATCCCGAAGAGTAAGCCGCAGGAGGGTAATGTCTGATGAGCGAAGCGATACATCCACTTAAAAGAATCCAGGAGGCAATTTCGTTCCAGCCCGTAAGGGCTATCATAGAAAATATTCAGGGGCGAGAATCCAAATAATCAATCATCTCTTTTGTATTTAATATTTTTATTTTACTTTGTTGCTTTAGTTTTTTATCATCTGACCAAATAGTACTATTAGGATAAGCTAATGCACATGCAATAAAAGGAGCATCATCAAGATCAATATCTTTAATAATTTTAACCGCCTCATTTTTATAGGGTTCTAAAACATCATTAGGAACAATCAATACGTTTCTAAGAATTAAATGAAGAAGTTTCTTAAACGCCTTTTTTGACATCTTTGTTTTTTATATAACTCATCAATATGTTCTTGCATTTCTTCAAATATATTTGAAGGAAAAAGGAAAAAACTATCATATTCAAAAATAATGTTACGCGTGGTGGAATCTCTAATTAAAGCTGAGAAAAGTACATTTGAATCAATTATAATTTTCATGCGAGAAACCTTTTTGTTGCTGAACTCTTAATTTTATTGCTAAATTCTTCAACATCTTTTTTTGTAATTTCACTTTTATTTGCAAGTTTTTCAGCTAATTTTAGTGTTTCCAATTTTTCAATTATTGCTTTCCTAGCTACTTCGCTCCATTTTATCTCAGAAAATTGTTTCATTTCTCTTGATATATTATCTGGCATTGATAGTGTCATGTTAGTCATTATTAATCACCTTCACTTATATAAGTGAAAACACATATATAAATGTATCGATTTAATAATTAATAATAATTTGTAAAAGAAACAGTTGTATATCTTCAAATTAATTCTCGCCCTTTCCCTTTTTTTAGAAATTGTCTCCCTTCTATTTACCCGACGAGGATTATTGACATTGAACATCGGAATTTAACGACCCGATAGGGCTCGGGCTGGAGCGTAGCGACCCTCCTCGTGAGCGAGAGTGAACAGAGATGAGGGCTTGAGTGCGAGAGCACCAAGAGAATGACGCAAGAGTCAGTTAAAAAGAAGCGAAGATACAATC
>WJJD01000153.1 GCA_014729915.1 Candidatus Woesearchaeota archaeon
AGGCAGTCCGTCAAGCACATCAAAACCTTTTTTTACAAACTTCCTTGCAACTCTTCCATTAGCTAAAGGCACAATAACCCAGAATCCAGAAAATCCGCATGAAACAATTCCATCGTAATTAACAACACAAGTATCAAGTGCGTCAGCACCATCCACTACTCCGTCTAATAGGCTTGCAGCTGCAATGAAGGTATTCGGATTAATCTCAACATTATTAAAAGCAAAAACAGGATTAATGATTAAAAAAATAATCATTAAGACCGTTCCAATTATATTGACTTTATGTGGCTTCATTCTTTCAAATATTTCCTCAGCTTTTCTCTTTGTTCAAAAGTTGATTCAAATGAATCCTTATTAATCATCATAAAGATTGCTCCATCTTCCCATTCCTCGATTTTTTCACAAGGAGCATTCAGAAGCTTTTCTCTACCATATTTTTTTACTTCTTTTGGTGTAAAGAGGTTGACTGACCAAATTCTTACATTATCCAGTTTCTGTTGTGAAAATTTGTCAATTTCATCATCAATATTATCACTTTTATATGCTGATAAACCAAACTCTAAAACCTTGTGTATTCTTTGCATAAGGAAAATAGAGTAACTGGTTGTGTTTTTGAAAGAAGGTAGGAAGATAATTATTTGATTATCGTTAATATACCAATAAAATGAAATAAAAATTTTATTTTTTTCATCATTAAAACCATAATAGAGATATTGCTTTTTTTTATTTCGATTTGTTTCTTCAAGTTCTTCATTCACAAGAGTAGTATTAACTACTTTGGTAATAAATTTTTTAAAGTTTTCTTTAGTAAACTTATTGTTAATCTGAACACTAATTATATAGCTAACGGACATTTATTTCACCTTATCAAAAATTTCCCATTTAATATGGTTTTTTTTTAGATAATTAATATCGTCTAATGAAAGACCTCTAAAAAATTCATTACTCATGGTAAACTTTACTTCAGAAACTTCATAGAGATTTTGTTGAAGATCATCAATATAACCTTGTTGCCGTAATTTGATTAATTTTTTAACATCTTCCTCGAACTTTTTCGGAAAATACTTTCCATTCGCAATTTCCTCAACAACAACTTTATTTGAATCAAAATCAATTTTTGAAATTAAATCATATTCTCGGTTGTTATATCTCCTACCTAGTGCAATCACCTCATGATTTTGATCAATTCTTTTTGCAGCAATTTTTACTTCGGCAAATTTATTCAAATCAATTTTTAGATCATCTAAATATCCTTTAGTAAATAATCTTCTTTGTGGATTTGTTTCCTGAAGAAACTTTTCGTAATTCTTTACATTTCCAAGACTTCCTATAGCCTCACTAAATCCTTTTTGTGTTATTTCTCCTTTTTTGAATTTCTTATATAGATTCCAATCATCTATTTTTTTCATTATTTCATTTTCTTCAATCAACAATCTTAATCCTGTATCAATATCTTCAGGATGAAAATCATTCAAATGTTTAGCCATAAGTTTATTTGTACCTGAGTCTGTGAGCAGTTCAAATGATTCATACCATCTTTTTTTAATAGTGTTTGGGATGTTTTCTAGTATATCAATTCCATTCTTTACAAACTTCCTTGCAACTCTTCCATTTGCTAGAGGCACAATAACCCAGAATCCAGAAAATCCGCATGAAACAATTCCATCGTAATTAACAACACAAGTATCAAGTGCATCAGCACCATCCACTACTCCGTCTAAAAGTCCGGCTGCAGCAATGAATGCTGCTCCAGCAGGCTGTCCTCCCGGAACAGCTAATGCGGTTATTCCAACTCCCAAAGAAATCCAGGATGCTTTCTCTACTCCAAGATGCAGCATGTAAGCCCTGCTGCTTTTTAGATTTTCTATTGTTTTTTCTTTGATTGCTCTGCTTAAAATATTAACTGCTTCCGGATCATTTGTGTTAATAACAAACGCATACTCTTCTGTATCCCATACATTCGGCTGCATAAAGAGTGTATTTTTGTGATCAACTCCTGAAACAAAAGGCATGCATTTGAACGCATTGTTTGTGTCCTCATCTCCAATAATTACCAGGGATTTTCCCTGCATCTCAGAACCCCATGAATCATCATAACATTCTGCTTTATCACCACTCATGTTTGAAAATGATGGAAAAAATCCCTGGTTATTGAAAGCATTTTTAAGCTCATTTATTGCGTCAAACATTTCTGTGGTTGAATTATCAGGATATATAATTAAAACTGGTTTTCCAACATAAGTCCGATCATCCAAATGCCTCTTAAAAATTTCAGAATAATCAGAGAGCAACAATAAGGATTTCTGCGCATAAGGAATATCTGTATATATATTATTACTGACTTCCTTATCAAAAAACAGCCATTTGCTTCTTTCTTCAGGAATCTCTCTCCTGTAGTGTGGTACAACAAAATCATCACCAACAATCATTATATCCTCGCAGCCATCGCATCTGCCATTGATAAAGTCTGCAACTGAAACTGAATACGAATTGTCTTCCCAGGAATAACTTTCCTGTTTCTCATCATAATTATTAAAATCAGTAAATGGATTTTCTGCTCCTAAATCATACAAACTTAGATCATAAAGAACACCATTATCCTGTGCATTTGTATATGCCTGTGAAAGAATATTTTTAACTCCATTTTTTTCATCCGGATACCTTTGTTTTAGTTTCTCACTATCTGTAATAATTAATAAAGCAGGATTTTCTAAAACACTAATTCCAATGCTTTTATTGCCTAATTTTATCTCATAGGTTCTTTCTGTTGCATTTTCAGTTACAGTAAACCAGCAATGATTATTTCCCTGAATTAAGCTAATATAATTTCCAAGGCAGTCTGTATTCAGGGCTTCCTGATGATAAGAAATAGGTAAAGTAATGTTTTTCCCACTTTCAATAGACAGTTTCAAAATATCTCCTTTTTGTTTATTGACTAGTGTCTGAGGAAGTGCATCATCAATCCACATTTTCAATGAATTGTTTGATGATTCGCATTCATGCGTCGAATTTACTGTATTTGGATTGCATTGTTCATTAAAGAGGCATATATCCTTTATTTTTGGCTCATAATATCCTGACAGATTCAGGCAGGCATATACATTTCCAATATAACAATAATATTCATCGTATTTAAAACAGAGTTGTTTAGATTGGCATACTGAAAGTGTTTCATTAAGATTACAGAAATATCCTTTTGGACAGTCTACGTCTGATTGACATCCGCAGTCCTGGGGGCAGGAATCAAAAGTTTCGCCTGTATCACATTGGCTATTCCCGCAAGTCGTACAAACACCGTCCTGACATGTTCCAAGAGAACAAACAGTATCATCGGCAACATAAGAAAACATGCATTCATCATTAATGCAGGAATCAGTTGTACATTCATTGCCGTCACCACAATCATAATCAGAAACACAACAGCTGCCAACATATTTTGTTTTATTTGTGAAACTGCATCTATCTTCAGCTGAACAATCATAATCTCTATACACCACTTTATATTTATTCATATTCGGTCCTGAATCAACACATGATTTACTCACTAATGATTCATCTTCATCCAG
Source organism: Candidatus Woesearchaeota archaeon (assembly GCA_014729915.1). GTDB lineage: Archaea > Nanobdellota > Nanobdellia > Woesearchaeales > GW2011-AR15 > WJJD01. Next base: position 3,567 of record WJJD01000153.1, read on the forward strand.
GTAGTAACCTCCGTCGATACGCACTCCGCAGCTATCACCAAATTCTTTGCAACAGGTCTTATCAATTATGCATTCATAATAAGTTACAACCTCACACCAGTAATCTAAAAATGAAGTCTGACTTCCGCATGTTGGTGTTTCTATACTCCATTTTCTGTCAATAACATGTATTGGCACATCATTGACATTTTCTACATCATCTTCTTCAATCCAGGTACATATATCATCCACACATATTTTGCAATAAGTATCAGAATGTCCTGAATTGTAAATTGTTTGTCCGTTGATTGTACATTCGTGACCTGTTTCTTCAGGGAGCTTCAAATAAGAAGACATTCCGAATTGGACCAAACAAGAATCCCAGTCATAATATGGATTATCCCCATAAACTATATCATACACTTTTACTAATTGATTATTGACAAATCCTGCTTCACCCTCTTTGATCCAGGCTTGTTCTGCATTAATCTGGATCCCGCAGGCAGACATTGTTTCATTGGCTTCAACTACTGTAATTGTATTGTCTCCAAAAGTAACCGGTTGATCCTGTTCCAGCCACATAGTTACAGTATCTGATCGTACAATTTTTCCCAAAGTTAAAAAACCAAATAACAGAATTAGTAAAGTAAAAAATATTCGCTTCCTTTTCATAATGTTTTTAAAAATTAGTAATTAATAAAATACTAATTCAAATACCCCCTTAGTATTATAATATGTTTAATCAAGTATTTATATTTTACTAAAATTTTTGGATAAATTTCTTAAAAATGGGATAAAAAATTTGGTTTAATCAGGATTTTACTTAAAATTTCTGTTTTGAATCTTGTTAAAATCATTGTCAAAATTACTGCTTCACAAGTCATTATAATTAATCTTGCTTTCGCAGTCTATTTCCTATTCGCATTTTGTATGACATACTCCCACGACCTAAAGGTCGGGGTTTCTATGCAGTAGCTGCTTCGTGATGCACTTCTTGGTTTATGATATACTCGGTCATTGATTCCAGATCATTGTATCCGACTGTAACCGCACATGAACCTGCTGACCAAAAATGTCGTCTCGGATAGCGCAGCAAAAATTTTTCGTTGTTTCGAAATATCAGGTATGATGAGCCA
>WJJD01000154.1 GCA_014729915.1 Candidatus Woesearchaeota archaeon
AACAACAGGAACAATATTTTCTTTGTTTTCAGCAGCTGTTTTTAATTCAGACAGTAATTCTTTAACTTTTTTATTCTTTCTTGTTTTTTTAAGCTCTTTTAGCTTTCTTATTTTTTGTTTTTCAATCCCGGAGTCAACTTTTAAAAGCCTGATATCAGATTTTTTTCCTGAACCGTATTTATTTACACCGACAACAATTTTTTCTTTATCCTCAACTTTTTTCTGGAACTCATATGCCTTTTTCTGTATCTCTCTCTGGACATATCCGGATTCAATGCACTCAACCATGCCTCCTTTTTTTTCAATCTGATCCATTAACTCAGTTGTCCTTTTTTCTATCTCATCTGTAAGGTTCTCTAAAAAATAACTTCCTCCCAGAGGATCAATTGAATTGATCACATTAGACTCTTCAGCAATTATCTGCTGTGTCCTTAATGCTGTTCTTACAGACTCTTCAGTAGGAAGTGCTAAGGCTTCATCTTTTGAATTGGTGTGAAGGCTTTGAGTTCCCCCAAAAACTGCAGCTAATGCCTGGAGAGTGACTCTTGCAATATTGTTTTCAGGCTCCTGAGCAGTAAGTGATGCGCCTGATGTCTGGCAGTGAAACTTCATCCTCATTGATTTTTTATCCTTGGAATTGAATTTGTTTTTTATGATTCCTGCCCAGATCCTTCTTGCAGCCCGGAATTTTGCAATCTCTTCAAAAAAATCATTGTCAACTGAAAAAAAGAAGCTTAATCTTGGCGCAAATTCATCTATTTTCAGTCCTGAATCAAGAGCAGCATTTATATAAGAGATCGCATCTGAGAATGTGAATGCAAGTTCCTGTACTGCTGTACATCCTGCTTCTCTTGCATGATAGCCTGAAACAGATATCGTATTGAACTTCGGCATATTTTTGCTGCAGTACTCAAAAATATCTGTTATTATTCCCATTGATTCTTTCGGAGGAAAGATATAGGTTCCTCTGGCAAAATACTCTTTTAAGATATCATTCTGGATTGTGCCTCTTAATTTTTCCAGAGGTATTTTTTGTTTTTCAGAAAGTGCTATATACATGGCAAGAAGGATGACTGCAGTTGAGTTTATTGTCATTGAAGTGCTTACCCTGTCAAGAGAGATTCCATCAAAAATCTCTTCAAAGTCCTTAAGCGAGTCAACAGCAACACCGACCCTTCCTACTTCGCCTCTTGAAAGGCTGTTGTCTGAATCATATCCCAACTGGGTCGGAAGATCAAACGCAATAGAAAGGCCTGTCTGTCCCTGTTTTAACAGATATTTAAACCTTTTGTTTGTCTCTTTTGCTGATCCGAATCCTGCATATTGTCTCATTGTCCAGGTGCGTCCGCGATACATTGTAGGTTGAACACCCCTTGTAAAAGGAGGCATTCCCGGATATGAAAGATCTTTTTTGTAATCTATATCTGAATCTTTAGGGGTATAAAGTCTTTTGACCTCAATACCTGAATTAGTAATAAATTTGTCTTTAATTTCAGGATATTTCTCAGTTGTCTTTTTTACTATTTCTTTATATTTTTTGTCTGTCATTTTAGTATGTTTTTAATTTTTGATAAAATTATTTAATTATTTAAACATTATATTTTTTTATTAAGATAAGATGTTTAGGTAATTTAATTCTCTGAATATATTTAAATTCTTTTTCACATATGAATGAATTAAGTTGTATCTTTTTTCTAAGTCCTTTTGCTTTATCATCAATTCTATCATAATAAAAGTGACCGTAGAACCAAAAATTATCAAGATATATCCAATTTTCAGGTTCTACCATAATATCTTTTGCGATTTTTTGTAATTTTATTAAAGATTTTAATGAAAAATTCTTTGTTGGAAAACTACTATCAAGACATTCATAAATAATCCTCGCATTTACTCTATCTAAGGGTACTATTAAATTTACATTTTTAGTATTAGTAAAAAATCTTGTATATTTTACTAAGAATCTTAGAAATAATGCAGCTGTTTTATGTCCCATCCCTTTAAAAGCTGTAAGTGAAAGAACCTCTCTTAAATTAGTATTTTTTAGCACAGGTGGAATATTGTTTCTCCATCTATTTATATTTTGATTATTATTAATAAATAATTCAAGTGAATCAAAAAAAAGATCATAATCTCTAAGTTTATTATTATTTTCTAATTTTTCAATAAAATTACAAAAATTACTATATCCTGTTGAAATTTTATTAATCTCTACTTTGCCACCCACAAGATCATATACACAAAAAAGATAGAGTCTTTTAATAAATAAAAGAGGATCTGAAATTTTAATGGGATTAAATTTTGTTTCTTCTTTAATAACATTCATAAAATATTTTCTCACATATTTTTTCTCTAATTTCAATAGACTTGATTTTAATTTTTCTTTTTCGGTTTTTGAAAGTCTCATCTTTATACAACTTCTTAATTCTCACCAAACTTTTAATTTTTTACTTCTCTTCTTATAAAAGCAAAGACTTGTTAACAATATCCAATTGCCCGATGCAATTAAATCATCTTTTTTGAAAATCTAAATTCCTGAAAAAGCAGATTTTATTTCAGATTCTAATAATTTAACTCTTTTTTTAATAGCCTTTTGATTATTTTCTAAAGTATTAAAATGAATATTTTCATCTAAGATAAAGATAACTTTATATCCATATTTTTCCATTTTATTTAAAAAAGATTTACTTTTTAGCTTTCCTTTATGTTTATGTTGATTAGATTTAGTAACAACAATAAAATTTTTTTTTAATGATTTTGGTATAGTCACGTTGATTATTCTATTTTTATTTTGCTCTAATTTTGAATAAGCTCCAACAATTGTATTAAAAATTCCGTAACTGGCTTTTTTAAGTAAATTTTCTTTCTGTTTAATTCTATCAGATTTTAAATCTAAATGACCCAAATCAAGTTTTATCTCAATAATTGCTTTTAATAATCTAGTTTTTTTATCTTTATTTAACTTAACAATCATTATATCAGGATAAATTGCTTGGCTTCTTTTAACCCCATCTTTTTTCAATTTTTCTTTTTTATAATTGAGGAGCCTAAGTGGATAATCTATGTGAATGTGATAATTGGGAAAGACTTGAGATAATTCTTTTGAAAGTTCTTTCTCAAAAAAACTTGAAAGTGGGGAAGACCTCCCTGTGTGAATATTCACACTGTCAAAATTTAATTTTTCTTTATGATTTTTTGTTGCTTCTTTATCTAAAGATATAACTGCAGATTGAATTGCATTTATAATATCTTCCATTTTTAATCATCCTTTACTAAAAATATCAAACATTATCATTTTTGTTTTGTTTCAACTTCAGCCAGGGTATTACCTTCTTTTGTTTTCCAGACTTTCCTACCATTCTCACTCCCACCTGCAACTATTGCAGCAGCTGTCGAAGGAGAACTAAATAAATAATCTTTAGCAAATTTGGAATTTATAATTATTTCCTTATCTATTAATCTTTTTCTGCCTTTTTTTATTGAACTGGTTGCAGAATTTCGAAAATTTTTTGAAATAGTTGAATCCTTTTTTACTAAGAAACCTTCATTAGTGTATTCATCTTTTGTTTGATAATCTTTTCTTGAAAAATAAACTATCATTCCTTTTCGTGAAGTGATATCAACTATTTTTGCTGATTTTGGATTCCCATCAGGTAAAAATATACAAATTGTTTTTGCCTTTCTCATTTTCACAAACTCCCAATCTTTTCCCCGACTATAATCACTTCTCAATTTTTTTCTCATCATCTTTCACATAATATCCTCCTGTTTTTTTACTACCCTTTCTTTCAATTAAATTTAATTTTTTCAATCTTCTTATATTTCTATCAATTGTTCTTTCAGGAATTGAAAGAATTTTTGAGATCTCTTTTGCCTGTATTCCCTGTCTTTTTTTTATTAAGGATAATATTGTTTTAAGTTTGTCATTTAATCCGCCATTTAATCCGCCATTTAATCCGCCATTTAATCCGCCATTTAATCCGCCATTTAAATTTATAATGACTTTAAAAATATCATTTTCAATTAATTGCGGAACTGAATTAGAATAAATATCTACATATTTCATCAGATTACGGACACCTGAACCTAATTCATCTGCATATCCTATTTCTCTAAAAACTCGTGCTATAACAGGGTTTTTTGGATAAGGTGAAAAGTCTTCTATATTAATCAATCCATGGCCATGAGGATTATTGCTATTCTCAGAATAAATCCTATTCTTCTCAATAATGATTTTTGCTGGAAAGGCACTCATATATTCTCTATGTATTAAAATATTTGAAGCAATTTCACGAAAAATTCTATCTCTCACACTTATTCTTTGTGTAGCTTCAAGATAAAATGGGTCAGGTAAATGTTTCTGACCAAAAGTAAGTATCCTGTTATAACTATCAATAAGGTTTGTCCTAACATCATCTCTGTCATCATAACGATCAATATTTTTTCTTCTAAGAATAAGATCTGTTTTATGATGAGGTAAAACTGAAATAATGGTTTCATCTTTTCCAAAAAGTAAAATTGCAGCAAGTGTAAATCCTTTTTTTCCTGTTTTATAATCTTTTGAAAAAAGTTTAGCACTTTTTAGAATTTCCAGTTCTTTCATATTTTTCCATGGATGATTGTTATTCTGGATTATAGCTAATCTTCTGGCTTTATCAATCAAGTCTTTTCTTAAATCAGACAAATTGCAATAAGGATAGATTGTATTTTCAGTATATGAAGACTGTTTTCGGATATAAAGAGCTGTTATAAGATTATGATTATCTGTAATATCAAAGTCCCCATCTTCATTTCTATCATATATTCTCCCTTTGCACTTATGTACTTGAGAACTTTGAGGAACATAAATATATAATATTTTCTTTCCTTTTATTTCAATAGATTCTATTGACAAATAAACAGGGGGGCTTATTTTTTCAGGGTTATTTATGTTTGCAGTAATATCTTTTTTAATTTGTTCTACGCTCTTTTCATCAACACCAATAATTTTTCCCTCATCAGAAACACCAAGTAATAATTCTCCTCCTTTACGATTCAAAAAAGAACATATTGTCTCATACACATTTTTATTAACTGCTTTTTTTGATTCTTTAAATTCCAGATCGATTCCTTCCTTTTTGTTTAATAATTTTGTAATTTTTTTCTTTAACATCTTAATCATTCACAACTTCACACTTTTCATTATATTTCATAAGTTTCATTCACCTATTATCCAATAACCCTTTCTTTTACTTCCCACATATTTAATCTTTTTTTGTTCTTTAAGTTCTGCAATGTCTCTTTCTATGGTTTTTTCGCTTACTTTAAATTCTTTTGAAAGAGATTTATAAGTAAATTGAACCTGGTTTTTTATTTTTTCAAGTATTATTTTCTGTCTTTTTGTTTTACCGACATCTTTACCGACATCTTTACCTAGTTTAAACACAATCTTATAGTAATCCAAAACTCCGGAAACTTCAGGTTCAGTTTTATAATGATGCTTCCATCCATTAAACATCTTATTAAAGCCGTACCCTGCATTTTCTGATAACTTTATAACCCTAAAAATCTTTGTTATTATTGGATTTCTTGGAAGAGAAATATCTTCTTTTCTTATCTGTTCAAATGGTTTTGGTAAAGCTCCTGGATTTAAAAATTCAATTCTATCACTAAATACTCTAATTCTTGGTTTCATAGGAGAAAAATAATCTGAATGTATCAAAAGATTAACTAGTGCTTCTCTTATTGCTTTTACCTGGGGCTGATTTTCATCTCGAAATGCCCCTTTCAGTTTAAAAGGAATTTCAATCTTTTTAATTAACCTTTCAAATATACTAAAAAAATATTCATAAAGATTCTTTTGTTCAATTAATCTGAATTCATATCTTCTTTTTGCATTTATGTTAGAAGTTCCAATAATTTCTAAATAATCAACCTTAAAATCAGAAAAAACTTTACCTATAGAATCATCATTCCCAAAGACAAGTAATCCACCAACAGTAACTTTTCCATTGATCAATACTCTTAATTTTTGCATTAATACTTTGTTTGAAAGATTGTTATAAGAATGATCCGGATCAACGTTTTTTAAATAGGTCCTAAAAGAAGAAATTGTTTCTTTATCCAAATCTTCATATGATAGATTTGTTGACTCCTTGTCTTTTGTTCCAAATGAAGCATCCCTATACATTGCATCAATTTCTTCATCCGATGCTCTCTGATCCCCGCTTCCAGTTCTGATGAATGTATTTTTTCTTGAGTTATAATATACTGGTTTGTTATTTGACAATGGAATATAAAATCCAAGAATAATCCATCCCCCGGCTGTATTTGAAAATGAACTTACGGTTTTCCAGATATTTTTAGGTACTTTATCTTTCGCTTCTTTTACTTCAAATTGCTCCCATTCATTATCTTTTATCTTTTTTATTAATTTTGATTTATCCATTTTTAATTAAATTCAATTTTAGGTTTCTTTATTACTCTTTTGTAAAACAATCATTAACAACCTCTTTAGCAACAGTAGAAGTATCTTTCTTATTCGTTAAAATCTCATCAACATAATTTTTTAAATTTTTTTTAAAAAAACAATTTAATTTCTTATTTATCTCATTTTTTATTAGTATCCTTAATTCTTTTTCAAGTTTTAATTTTCTTATTTTTTTAAAATTATCCTTAAAATATCTATGATGCTCTTTGATTTTTTCCATTAGTTCAGATATACCTTTATTTTTTATTGCAGATGTCAAAACAACAGGAATTTTCCAGTCTCCCTTTTTCATATTTACTAGCATCTCAACTTCTCTTAATGTTCTTTGAGCCTGTTTTTTATCAGATTTGTTCACAACAAAGATATCAGCGATCTCATTTATCCCTGATTTTAACATCTGTATCTCATCTCCCATACCAGGCATAAGAACAACAATGCATGTATCAACCAATGATGCTATCTCTATCTCTGACTGTCCTGCTCCCACACTCTCAACAATTATCTTTTCAAAGCTGCTTTTTTCTAATAAATTCACTGCATCTCTTGTTATTCCTGAGATTCCACCAGCGTCTTTTGATGACAGGCTCCTTATAAAGACATTCTTATATCCTGATAATTTCTGCATCCTTATCCTGTCTCCTAGAAAAGATCCTCCTGACTCACTTGCAGGATCATTAAGGATTATGCCTGTTTTTTTGCCTTTTTCTGCATAGAGTTTTCCAAGTTGATAAACAATTGTACTTTTTCCTACTCCAAGCGGTCCGGTTATTCCTATGACATGCGAACTGTAATCTCTTCTATAGTTATCTTTATATTCGCCTTTTTCTATTTTTGAGATTATTTTTCCTATTTTCCTGGACTCTTTTATATTGTTCATCCTAAAAAACATCCATGATTCTACAATCTATAAGATATGGAGAATCAAAATCAGTCATCTCACCGGCTTTTTTGCCCGGCACAGGAAATAATCTTGCAGAAAGCGGCTTGTTTAATTTTATTGCAAGTCTTATAGTCTGCACTTCATAATTATTTTTGTCAAACTCATTTTTTGCTTTTTGATTGAATTCTGCAGATTGACTAATTATACTTTCTTTTCCGGGAACTGAAAAATTAATTCCTGTTGTTATTGTCCTTATCTTCATTTTAATGTCTTAATATAAGAAACAGCATCTTTCATAAATGTTCCCGGACCAAATACTTTTATTATTCCGATCTTTTTTAACTCCTCAATATCTTCATCAGGTATGATGCCTCCTGAGATAACAGGAATATCAGAAGCACCTTCTTTTTTTAAAAGCGCAATTATATCTTTGCAGAGAGTGATGTGGGCTCCTGAAAGAATGCTTAGGCCAATCACATCAACATCTTCCTGAATTGCAGCAGTTACAATCTCTTCAGGTGTCTGCCTTAATCCGGTATATATCACTTTTATGCCTGCATCCCTGAACGCAGACGCCATGACCTTTGCCCCTCTGTCATGCCCGTCCAGTCCTGGTTTTGCAATAAGAATCTTAAGATTTGACATATTCATAACCCAAATCAAGAGCTTTTTTATTTATTTCAACCAACTCTTTTTTATCTTTAAAGTTCTTTTTTAATGATTCAACAACTGAATCTTTTGAAACTAAACCTGTTAATTTAAGAAGACTTCCCAGAGCAATCATATTTCCTACTTTGGGATTTTTAATTTTTTTTGTAAGTTCAACCAGAGGCAGAGCAATCTTTTTAATATCGTCCCTCTCAATCTTTTTTTTTATCAAAGATGAATTATATATGAGAATACCGCCTTTTCTTAATCTCGGTAGAAATTTCTCCATGCTCGGAAGATTAAATACAACAAGAATATCAGGACTTGTAATAATCGGGCTTCCTATCTCTTCTTCTGCGACAATGACATTACAGTTTGCAGTCCCTCCTCTCATCTCTGGCCCATAGCTTGGGAGCCATGTCGCATTCTTTTCCTCAACAACAGCAGAATTTGCAAGTATCACTCCCATTGTCAAAACTCCCTGTCCTCCGAATCCTGCTATAATCAGTTTTGTTAATTTATCCTGTGTTTTCATTATTATTACTCTCCTTTTATTTCTGCTTGAAAATATAATTAATCATTTCCCTGACAAACGGACTTTTAAGTTTAGGCATATCTCTTACAAATATTTCTTTTTTTATATTTTTGTTTGTCACTCATAAAAATTCAGTTCCTCCCGTATTATTTTTTCAACTGGTATGTATTTTCCGGTCTCCCTTTTTCTATGCTGTTCATGATTTTCCATTGTCACTAATAAATCTTTTAATTTATCTCTTCCTTTTTTTGTTTTAATTGCTTGTTTGGGAGTAATATTTCCCAGCAATGGAATCTCTTGATAGCACCAGTCTCTATAATATTGATTCAAGAATTGATTTTCAATTTCAATTAAACCTATATCTTCTTGTTTGTTATTTGCCTGGCTATCTATATTTGTGTCTTTAATGCTTTCTTCAACTGACTTAATATCTTTACTTTTTATTTTAAGATAATTTCCAATATTTTTTTCTAATTTGTTAATAATTTCTTGAAATGTTTTTTCTGACGTTGAAAAAAATTTTAGTTGTTGATTCTCAATTTCTACACTTCCGAAACTTCTTTTTTTAGTTCCATCTAGTTCAACATAATCAACAAATGTAGTAATTCCCTGTTGCAATTCAGGAAATCCATGATTTATATCAGGTAAAACACAATCAATGTGTGCTGAGATAAACTTGCCCTTTTTATATTCTGCTTCTCTTATTTCAAATATTTCCTGGTCTTTAAACCAATCCAGAATCTCATCAATGTTTTTTAGAGAAATCTCGTATTTGACCTCACAAATTTTAACTTCTTCTCCGTTTTGACTTAAAATTTTTGGCATCTCGGGTTTAAATTCGTTTATTATTTTGCTGTTAGAATTTAAAAATTCTTCAATAGTTAAATCAGGATTCTTTTTCTTAGCATTTTCAAAATGATTATTTATAAATAATTTTATCTGCTCATAAGTAGTGAACCTGGGAAATTGTGAAACTGCTCCATGCAAATAATGGTTTGAAAAAATTTCTTGAACCCTTGTAAATATAATATCTCCTGGAACTAAATGTGCTGATGCTTTCCTGTCTGTTATATTATATATTGCATTTGTAAAAACATCTTTTAAAGTAGTTTTCCAGTTTTCTTTATCTGTGTTTTGAACTTCAAACAACCCTGCATGAGTATTATTTAACCATTCATTTAATATATCCAGTTCAATAGATTCAAACAAATAATTATATTCTTCAATTATCACTTTAAGTATTTTTTCATCCTCTGATTTATGGACTGCTTCAAGAAAGAACCATTCAAAAAATTGGGTTATTTCTTCATCTGAGTTTAGTATCTGCTTAAAACTGCTTTTATTAAATTCATAAACATATTCATTCATTTTTTTTTCTGTAAATTCATCTACTGTCCATCTCATTAATTTCTTTTTAATTAGTCCCTGTTTATGAAGAAGTCCGTAATATGAATCCTTGACATCACTTATTTTTTTCATACAGCATTTTTTATATTTTTTGCCTGAATCACACGGGCATGGTGCATTTCTGCTCATTCTTAACATCATTTTTTCCTCCTCTGTAATATTATATATATTTTTATAAAAAGGACCATGAATGATCCCGTTCAAATAACTCGTAACGAATCTCTTCTTTTTGTTCTTCAGAGTAATCATCATTATGACGAACTTCATTATATCTTTTCATTTTTTCAATAAGTTCAGGTTTTAATTTTAGCATTTCTTTTTTTAGTTCTTTATATCCTAAAACTAATTTATTATCACTTAATAATCTATAAAATTCTAATATTCCTAAATAAACTTCATTAAATGTTTTATTAAAATATTTTTTTGCGGTTTTATCCATTCCTTTTTTAATATACATCCCTCCTAATTCATTAAATACAGGGTAATATTCCGGACAAATAGAAAGAATTTCTTTTAAATATTCTATTTTTTCTTTTTCAGTTAATAGTGCAGAAAGTAAAGGGAATTTCTCCTGAGATTTCATACCAGTGTACATCCATTTTGCTTCATTGCATGCATCTGTTTGTATTATTTTTTTCATTTTCCCCTGTCTTGTCCTTAATAACTCCTAATGGAAATATCTTTTTCATCTTTTCCTCAACATACCTGCAGGATTCTATTGCATCCATTTTCCAGTTTGTAGGACACATTGATAAAACCTCAATTAATGAAAATCCCTTATTTTCAATTTGAATTTCAAATGCCTTTTTTATTGCTCTTCTTGTCTTTATTACATCTTTTGGTTGGGCAACTGATGTTCTTTCAAGATAAGTTGTCCCTTCAAGCACTGAAAGCAGCTCACATACTCTTATAGGATATCCATCAACAGGTTCTCTTCCGAAAGGTGTGGTTGTTGATCTCTGCTTCATAAGTGTTGTCGGAGCCATCTGGCCTCCGGTCATCCCGTAAATTGCATTGTTTACAAATATCACTGTAATATTTTCCCCTCTGTTTGCAGCATGTATTATTTCAGCTGTACCTATAGCAGCCAAATCCCCATCTCCCTGATAGCTCATCACAATTTTATCAGGATTTACTCTTTTCAGCCCTGTTGCAACAGCAGGCGTTCTTCCATGTGCAGCTTCGCTTGTATCAAAATCCCAGTAGTTATATGCAAAAACTCCGCAGCCTACAGGAGCAATTGCAATCATCTTTTCCCTGATATCAAGCTCATCAACAACCTCGCAGATCAGTTTATGTATTATGCCGTGGCCGCAACCCGGGCAGTAGTGAGTATGCACTTTTGTTAATGATTCCGGTCTTTTATAAATTTTCTTTGAAAATTTATTATTATTTTTTTTAGATTTCATTATCTTTTATCCTATCATCTTTTCTATTTTATCTTTAATTTCATCTTCAGTAGGAATCATGCCCCCGGGTCTTTTTATTAAATTAACTGTAACATCTTTTTTTCCAAAAAGCGCAAGTTTCACATCTTCTATCATCTGGCCCATGCTCATCTCAACAACTAGAAACTTTTTACATTTTAGGTTTCTTAATGCAGTTGCTGGAAACGGCCACAAGCTAATCGGCCTAAACATTCCGATTTTCTTTTTTGAATTTTTGTTAAAAAATTCAATAACATTTTTTACAACCCGTGAAGCTGTTCCATATGAAACAACAATTATTTCTCCATCATCTGCATTTGCCTTCTCATACATCTGAATTTCTTTTTGTATTTTTTTATATTTTTCATTTAACTTCAGATTATGTTCTTCAAGTGCGTTTTCAGGTGTTAGATAAAGGGTTTTTACAATATTTTTTTTTCTTCCTTTGCATCCTGTCAGAGCCCATTTTTTCTTGGGAAGGTTCTTTATTGGTTCATATTTGTGGGGGATGTATGATTCCATCATCTGACCAAGATATCCGTCTCCAAGTATCATGACAGGCATCCTGTATTTGTCTGCATAATCAAATGCCTTCATGGTAAAATCATATAATTCCTGGACAGAATTAGGTCCAAAGACTATAAGCCTGTAATCTCCATGACCCCCGCCTCTTGTACTCTGGAAATAGTCTGACTGTGCTCCTGCTATATTTCCAAGGCCGGGACCGCCTCTTACCATATTCACAATCACACATGGAAGTTCTGCTCCAGCAATGTAAGATATCCCTTCCTGCTTCAGGCTTACTCCAGGTGAGGATGAAGAAGTCATTGCTCTTGCATCACCTGCACCTGCACCAAATACCATATTGATTGCAGAAACTTCTGATTCTGCCTGTACAAACGGTCTCTTGTTAAGCCTCATGTGTTTTGCCATGTATTCAGTAAGTTCATTCTGTGGAGTTATGGGGTAGCCTGCATAAAAATTGCATCCTGCTTCAATTGCTGCTTTTCCTATTGCATGATTTCCCTTTATTAGTTGTTTTTTTTGTTTCATTCTCTGAGAACCTCAATACAGGCATCAGGGCACATCATTGCACAGAACCTGCAGTTTATGCAACCGTGTTTTGATACTGCATAAAAATAGCCTTTTTTATTTACCTGACTTGATAAGTCAATACAGTCCTTAGGGCAGTTTTCTATACATAATTTACATCCTTTACATTTTTCTATATCAATTTCTATCATTTTATTTCATGTCCGTATTTTAAAGCTGAAATATTTTTTTTTTTATATTTTTCAGGAAGCTTTTTTTCCAGATTAATTTTTTTAATATCAATTTCAATCTGTCTTAAAAATTTGCCAAGCGCAATCATGTTGGCAAATTTTTTATTTTTGAATTTTTCATAAGCTGTTTTTTCAAAATCAAGGTTTCTTGAGAATATCTTTTTCTTTTTAAGTCTTTTTTGATTCTTCTTATTAAGGACAATACAAAAATCCGGTTTTTCTATCTTTGGATTTTCAATTTTGCTCCTTGAAAACAAAAGATCTGCTGTAATTTTTCCTGATCTTACACCAGTTCCATAATCATGACTCAAACTTACAAAAAAACCATGTTCTGAAAGAATCTTTCCAAGTATTAATGACATGGTCTTTATACCCTGTCCTGCTTCTCCTATAAATTTAATTTTCATTTTAAAAATCCAAGTTCGTTTTTTTTCAGAATCGATTTGTTCTTTTGATTCTCAAACTTTTTTTTAAAATCCATAAGCATCTCATAATTACTTGTAAATCCAAGTTTTTTCCCATAGCCAGGGTAGCAGTTGCTTATTACCTCAATAAAAGAAAAATCCTTATTTTCAAGAGATTTTTTTATCATTTTTTTTAAATGATCCAGATGAAACACAGTTGATCTTGCAAAAAAATTTTTATTTGAAGTTACAATTGCCTGAGTATTGATCTCCTCGAACTCATTACCCTTAGGAGTTGTTGTTGTAACTGTTTTTTTTGGTGTTGCAGGAGATGCCTGCCCGCCTGTCATCCCGTAAATCCTGTTGTTTACACAAATTACTTTTATATTGGTTTTTCGTCTTGATGCATGTAAAAGATGGTTTCCTCCTATTGCAAGAAGATCACCATCTCCGCTAACAACAAACACATTAAGCTTCGGGTTTGCTGTTTTTATTCCCTCTGCAACAGGAATTGCTCTTCCATGAAGTGTATGGATCGAATCAAGTTTAAGGTATCCTGTGGTTCTTCCCACACATCCAATGCCGGATACAATCACAGTATTTTTTTTATTTAAGTTGTTGGATTCCATCACCTGAATTAAAGCTTTTATTACCAGACCATTCCCGCAGCCCGGACACCAGGTAGTGGGAAGCCTTTTTATTTTGAGTAAAGAGAGGTAGCCTTGCATTTTATTCTTCTTATTCCTCTTGATATTTTAGGGATATTGATTTCTCCGCCAAGTACCCTGAAAAAATATAATCTTTTTCTTATGACTCTTTCAACTTCTCTTCTGTATTGTCCGTTGTTCATCTCAACAACAACAACTTTTTTGTAGTTTTTAGCTATCTTTCCAAGCTCTTTTTTTAAAAACGGCCACATCCTTATGGGCCTGAAAAATGCATACTTTTTTTTTAATCCAGATAAAAATCTGGATACACAACCATAAGCCACAATCAAAGTATCTGAATCTTTTTTTCCGGTGTATTCATAATCAGCATGCTTTTTTGCAATGACATAGGTCTTTTTAAAGATCCTGTCAATAAAACTCTTGTACTGCCTGGGATTTTGGGGTTTTGGAGAATTTCTCTGGTGAGAAAGGCCGGTGTAATGTCTTGCTCCATTTCCTACTGGTTCAAGCTTTCTGTTCACAATTCCAATATCAATATCCAGGTTAACTGTCTCATAAAGATTTGCAAGATAAGCATCACTCAATAAAACAACCGGCATCTCTGCCTCTTCTGCACAATTAAATGATTTTATTGCATATTCATAAAGCTCTGATACTGAATTAGGATAAAAAACCAAAGGACAATAGTCTCCGTGGCTCCCGTATTTTGCCTGCATGATATCTCCCTGGGAAGGTTTTGTGGGCATTCCTGTAGCAGGGCCTACTCTCTGCACATTGACTATAACTAAAGGCTGCTCTATCATATGTGCATAGCCAACAGCCTCCTGCATCAAGGAAAATCCGGGTCCTGATGTTGCTGTCATTGCTTTTTTTCCGGAAAGGCTAGCTCCAATTGCACAGTTAATACTTGCAATCTCATCCTCCATCTGCATAAGTTTAATTCCGTCTTTTGCAATCTCTTCCATAATTGATGAGGCAGGTGTAATTGGATATCCTCCAAAAAATCCGCATCCTGATTTAATTGCTCCTTTTACAACAGCCAAATTGCCGTTAATAAGTATCATTTTTTTTCTTTTACCTCGATTGCGTAATCAGGACAGTATTTTTCACACAGTCTGCATCCTGTACATTTACCTTTGTCCTTAATCTTATCTCCGGTAAATTCAAGATTTTTTACAGGACAAAATTCTACGCAGAGCATGCAGTGCTTGCACCATTTCTTATTTATATTTACCTCAAATTTTTTTTCCATTTAATCTGCCCCAATAAAAAAATCCGTCAGGATTGTTTATATTCATAAAAACCCTTTCCTGTTTTTTTACCAATCTCTCCTTTTTTTACTTTTTTTACAAGCAGTGAAGACGGCTTATATTTCTCATCATCAAATCCCTCATACATTGTCTCCATTATAGCAAGAACAACATCCAAGCCTACAAGATCAGCAAGCTCTAAAGGCCCCATAGGATGATTCATGCCTAGCTTCATTGCCTTGTCAATATCTCTTATTGTTGCGATTTTTTCACTCACACACTCAACTGCTTCATTTATCATTATCATGATGAGCCTGCTTGTAACAAACGCAGGGCTGTCAATAACTGTTATGGGCTGCCTTCCCAATGATTCAGTGAGCATTGTTATTTTTTCCCGAGTTTTGTCAGATGTCTTTTCTCCGACAATTATCTCAACTAACTTCATGAGCTGTGGAGGATTAAAAAAATGCATTCCTATAATAAGCCCGGGTCTTTCTGTAAATTCTGCAAGTTTTGTTATGGGAATTGACGAGGTGTTTGATGCAAAAATTGCATCTTTTCTGCAGATATCATCAAGTTGTTGATATAGATTTTTTTTTATGGATACTTTTTCAACTATTGCTTCAATTATAAGATCATCATCTCTTACTTTATTAATATCAGTTGAAAAGTTTATGTTACGAATTACTTTGTCTGCATCGTCAATCTTATTTTTTTCTTCAAATTTTTTCAGGCTTATCTTTATCTTTTGTTCAGCGTTTTTCAATACTTTTTCGTTTATGTCAATTAAGTTTACAGGATAGTTTCTCATAGCAAATACTTGTGCTATTCCATGCCCCATTGTTCCTGCTCCGATTACAGCTATTTTTTTCATTTTTTATTCAAACTCCGGTTTTTGTTTTTTTAAAAAAGAGTCCATCCCTGTTTTTTTATCAAGATGCGAAAAAGTTTCAGCTATTGCCTGATTCTCTTTTTCCAATATCTCTTTTCTGTGTTTTTTTAATGCAAAATTGATGGTTTTTTTAGCATGAAAAAAAGCATTGAATGACAGATCTTCAATAAAATTTTTTGCAATCTGATTTGCTTTTTTTAAAGGATCATCTGAGACTATGTTAATAAGGCCAATATCTTTAGCTCTTTTTGCATCCATAACCTCTCCAGTAAACAGCATTTTTTTAAAATCTGAGAATCCAACTAATTCCTGGATCCTGAAAAATGCTCCGAACCCGGGAACAACACCAAGCTTAAGTTCAGGAAGAGAAAATTTTGATTCAGGAGATGATATCCTAAGATCGCATGTTGATGCAAGCTCGAGCCCTCCTCCCATGCAGTAGCCATCAATGCATGCTATTGTCAGCATATGTAGATCTTCAATTATGTTAAAAAGATCCTGTCCTTTTTTTGAGAATGCCTTGATTTTTAACGAATCCATCTCTTTCATCTCTTTTATGTCTGCGCCTACAGAAAAAGCTTTTCCTTCTCCTTTAATAATTAACACACGAGAATCTTTCATAGAATCAAGAACAGCAGAAATCTCATCCAGCATAAGAGTATGTATTGCGTTTAGATTTTTTGTTCTTGATAATGAAATCATAGAAATTTTTTCCTGTTTTTTAACTTTAATTGTTTTCATCTAATATCTCTCCCGGCTTTAATGCTTCTTCTGATTTTTTGAAATAAAGATTTCCATGTTCATCCTTTAGCTGCGATACATAGTATGGGACATCAGGGTGCTTTAGAGAAGGGATTATAACTTTTATACAGTGCATAACCTTAAGTTTTTTTGGTTTCGTCTCTTTTAGCTCTTTATTGCATCTTATACACTTTTTAAGTTCATGCATCCATGTTTTTTTGCATCCCGGACATACATACGGCATCTTAGTTTCCCTCCAATACTGTAACAACACAGCTTCCGACCATGCCACCAATATTATGTGCAAGACCAGTTTTTGCCTTTACCTGTCTTTTTCCAGCCTCTCCCCTGATCTGAGTTACAAGTTCATAGATCTGTGCAAGACCTGTTGCTCCGATAGGGTGCCCGTTTGCTTTAAGGCCTCCGTCTGTATTGACAGGAATAGCTCCCTTAAGCTTTGTTTTTCCTTTCCTGATCATCCCAGGAGCTTTTCCTGGTTTGCACAATCCCAGATCCTCCATTGTTATAAGTTCAACAATTGTGTATCCGTCATGGATTTCGATCACATCA
This sequence comes from Candidatus Woesearchaeota archaeon, assembly GCA_014729915.1. Lineage (GTDB taxonomy): Archaea > Nanobdellota > Nanobdellia > Woesearchaeales > GW2011-AR15 > WJJD01. Next base: position 17,172 of record WJJD01000154.1, read on the forward strand.
ATATCTGTAATTTTCATATCTGCTGCATCAAGTGCTCTTTTTGCTGCTTTTTTTACTGCAGGCATACTGGTTCCCGGATTAAGGCTCAATGATATAGGACCTGTGCTCATTTCACATGATTTTATCTTAACTGATCTTTTATCTTTTTTATTTTTTGAAACAACTATTGAAACAGATCCATCTGAAACAGGAGAGCAGTCATACAATCTGAGTTTTCCAACAAGTTTTTTTGAATTTTTGATTTTTTCAAGATTAACTTCTTTTCCAAAAAAATGTGCATTCTTATTCAGGTTACCGTTATTGTGATTTTTTAAGGAAATAAGTGCAAGCTCATCCATGACATTTCCGAATTTTTTTTCATATCTTTCTATTATCATTGCTGCTCCTGCAGGAAATATAAAACCCTGTTTCTGATCAAGCTTTTTATCAGATGTTGTTCCGATGTTTGTGCTAAGCTCCTTTGAAGAAAGTGCTGACATCTTTTCAACACCGAGAACAAGTATATTATCAAATTTAGAGAGTGAAAAAAGACTGTTATAAAATGTTACCCCTCCTGAAGCACATGTTGACTCAACCCTTATGATCGGGATATCAAGCTTAAGAATTGTTGCCAATAGCGAATTCAGGTGAAGCTGACCCTGGTTTAGTCCTGAAAGATTGTTTGATACAAATATTGCATCAATATTTTTTAAGTCTGTTTTTGAATCATCAAGAGCTTTTTGAACTGACTCAACCATCATCTCATGAAGAGTCATATCCAGCTTTCCGAATTTTGTCCTTCCTATTCCTGATATATACATTTTTTATTCACCGGTCTCTAATCTATTATTCTTGTTTCCCTGAATAGAAATACAGGGATTTTTATATAATAATGATTAGAGAAATCTGGATAGCATTATTAATCTTTTTAAAAATATTATTGCTAACCATATTTGAAGAAGTAACTAAAAGTTATATATAAAAGTTACGCAGAATTTAAAAAAAGAGGATGGTCAGGCCAGAGGGTTCTGATCTTCCTCACAAACCAGCTTGATTTTTTATAGATAGAGATTTAAAAATTATTTCTTTTTTTTCTTTTTTGCCATTTACCTAACCTCCTTTTTTAACAAGGATTCAAGAACAATCCTGTTCCTGAGCATGAATATCAAAAATATTAAATGGTTTTCATTGAAAAGCCATGCTTTTCTCCCACCATAATATTTATTTACCAATCGTCATCCTCGTCATCATAGTCCTCATCGTCTTCTTCGTCTTCATCATAGTCCTCGTCTTCATCATAGTCCTCGTCTTCATCATAGTCCTCGTCTTCTTCTACATCTTCGTCATATTCTTCTTCAGGTGCCATTTTCAATCTACCTCCAAACTTGTTTTGGAGACCAGGAAAAATGTTTTCTATTTTTCCGCTGCCTCCGAACT
>WJJD01000025.1 GCA_014729915.1 Candidatus Woesearchaeota archaeon
ACCAGGATCTTCCCGGCAGAATATTTTTTTTAAAATATTCCTAAACTGGTAAAAAATACAAGCACTCAAAAATAAATTTACTCAGTGTTTACAAAAAAATTTTCCATTGTACATTTTCCCTGACTTTCTATTTACCAAAACAAATAAAAGAATTGCCAGATTACAATATTATTAATGAAGACATTTTTTTAAATTGTTTCTCTTCTAACAAAGAAAAGAATTGATAAGATGAAGAAAAAGACAGCATTGGTAAGTGTTTCTGATAAGGCAGATTTGATCATATTATTGAAAGCTTTCAAAAAACACGATATTGAGATAATATCTTCTGGCGGAACAGCAGAAAAAATCAGAAAGCTGGGTTTTGAAGTAAAAAAAGTCTCTCAGGTTACCGGAGTTTCTGAATATCCTGCAGGGCTTGTAAAGACCCTGCATCCGAAGATTCATTACGCAATCCTTTTTGACAGGAAAAAAGAGGACCATGTCAGGAGGCTCAAATCAGAAAACATAACACCGATTGATTTTGTTGTCTGCAATCTTTATCCATTCGAAAAGACAACAAAAAATACCCTTGATAGGGAAAAAATCATCTCAAACATTGATATCGGAGGAGTTGCAATGATTAGAGCTGCAGCAAAAAACCATAAATATGTTACAGTCATCACAACTCCGAAAGATTACAGGAAATCAGCTGAAGAGCTTGATCAAAATAACGGGCATATTTTACCTCAGACAAAGGAAGAGTTAGCATTAAAAGCGTTTAAGCACACAGCAGAATACGATTCAATGATATCATCTTATTTTGAAAAAGAAAACTTTCCTGATAAACTGACTTTAAGTTTTGACAAGAAGCAGGAATTGCGATACGGAGAAAATCCCCATCAAGAAGCAAGTTTTTACAAAAAGCACGATCTTGAAAAACAAATATCTTTTAAAAAATTACAGGGAAAAGAGCTTTCATACAACAATCTGAATGATCTGAACGGAGTGGTAAGAATCCTGCGTGATTTCATGAATCATTATGAGTCTGAAAAAGCAGTGATTATAAGCAAGCATACAAATCCCTGCGGGATTGCAACATCTGATAATCTTTATGAAGCATTTACAAAAGCCTGGGACTGTGATAAGATCTCTGCTTTCGGAAGCGTTATCGGAGCAAATTCTGATATAGATAAAAACACAGCTGAATTAATAAAATCAAAATTCATCGAACTAATAATAGCACCGGGATATGAAGAGGCAGCATTAGAGACTCTTAAAGAAAAAAAGAATCTTCGGCTACTTGAGATAAAAGATATTGATGCTTTTAAGAAAATACCAGAAGTTGATTACCAGTTCATTGATCTCGGTATGCTTGTCCAGGAACGGGATACCAAAACATATGACAAATTATATTTAAAATCAGGAAACATTGATATCAATCAAGTAAAAGAATTAATCAGGTTCGGGATATTAAGCATAAAAAACATAAAATCCAATTCCATAAATATTGTAAGAGAATACAGACCAGGATATTTCCAGATGATAGGTGCAGGAATAGGCCAACCGAACAGGGTTATAGCAGTTGAACTTGCAATAAAAAAAGCTATCACAAATCTAAAACATGAATTTAACAACAAGTACAAAGAAAAAATAAAAGATCTTATCCTTGTCTCAGATGCATTTTTTCCTTTTGATGACAGCATCAAACTTTCAGCAAAATACGGAATTAAGACAGTAGTTGAACCAGGGGGTTCAATTAGAGACAAAGAAGTAATAGAAACTTCTGAAAAAATAGGAATTAATCTGATCTTCACAGGAATGAGGCATTTCAGGCATTAGGTGGTAAGAATATTAGATGAAATAAAAGAAGAGTGCGGCATTGCAGGAGGAGTTCTTAAAGACAGGACAAAAAATATAGTTCCTTATCTTTACAAGATGATACTTAATCTGCAAAACAGAGGCCAGCTTGCATGCGGTATATCAACTTACAACAAGGAAAGGGATTTTTTAATTTTAACCTATAAAGAACTCGGATCAGTCAATGAAATTTTCAGGATCCAGAATCCAAAAAAGACAGAGGCTATTTTTAATGAGTACAAAGGATCAAAAGGAATTGCTCATACAAGATATGCAACTTCTGGTGTTGCAAGAAAAGAAGATGCCCACCCTTTTGAGAGAGTTCATGGCAGAAAATACAAATGGTTCTCATTGTGTTTTAACGGAAATATTGCAAATTATTCTGAGCTAAAGAATAATCTGCTTGATAAAAAAAATTACCATATGATCTTTAACAATGACACAGAAATTCTTATGCATAACATTTCAAGGACAATAAATGTCCTTTCCAAGAACGGCGAGTCTCCTGATCCTGTTGAAATATTTTCAACATTAGCTAAAAAGTTGGATGGTGCATACAATTTAGGTATAATCACAGCAGAGGGAAAGTTGATTGCTGTACGGGATCCTTTGGGATTCAGACCATTATGCTATTCAATTGATAAGGACAAGACCCTGTTTGCATCAGAATCAGTTGCATTAAGACAATCTGGTGTAAATAATATTAAATATCTTAAACCAGGAGAAATACTGGTTAACATTGGAAAAGAAACAAGAATTAAAAGGTATTCACCAAGTTCAAGAATAGCACATTGCATGTTTGAATGGGTATATTTTGCAAATGTAAGTTCAGTTCTTGACAATAGTTCTGTTTATATGGCAAGAACCAATCTCGGAAAAGAGATGGCAAAAAGAGAACCGCTTGATGTTAATAAGAAAGAGTATGTTGTAATACCTGTTCCGGATTCTTCAAAACCATTTGGAGATTCATATGCATATGAAAAAGGGCTTCCTTCAAGAGAAGGACTAGTAAGAAATCGATATGTTGGAAGGACATTTATTGAAGGCCATAACAGGAAAAATAAGGTAGAAGAAAAATTTACTGTTTTAAAAGAGATAACAAAAGGCAAAAAGATTCTTCTCATGGATGACAGTATTGTACGGGGAAACACAAGCAAAAAACTTGTAAAATATATCAAAACAAAAGGAGAAGCAAAAGAAGTGCATTTAAGGATATCCTGCCCTCCTATACTAGCACCTTGTTTTTACGGGATTGATATGTCAACAATATCTGAACTATTTGCACCAAGATTCTTTAAAAAAGTCGGCAGGAATGTAAGCAAAGAAGCAATGCAGGAGATGGCAAAAGAGCTTGGTGCTGACACTCTAGTATACCAAAAGATTGAAAGCATTCCCAAAGCAATCGGAAAAAACAGGGATGAACTATGTATGGCATGCCTTAATGGAAACTATCCAACAAAATGGGGGGAAAACCTTTATACAATTGCTAAAGATAATCATAAAAAAGGAATAAAACAAAGGGCATATGAATGCTGCTGATTATGAGGTTGTAAAAAATAACTACTTTTTTAACAATTCCAATCTGAATCTGAAAAACAAAATTTAGGATGCTTTTAAATTATTTTAATATCTTAACTTTATTCTCTTCTACAAGAAGTTTTCCGTTAAAAAATAATTGTATTCCTTTTAAAAGAATGTCCTGTTCAGCTTTTTGCACCCTTTTCTTAAGATCTTCAGGACTATCCTCAAATCTTACAGGAACTGTTTTCTGTAGTATAATTGGTCCAGTATCAGCTCCTTTATCAACAAAAATTAATGAGCATCCTGAAACCTTGCTTCCCCTTTGGATAACTTGCTCATGCACATTTAGATCCATTCCTCCTGCAAACATAGGAAGAATTGAAGGATGAATATTCATGACCCTGTTTTTGTATTTTTCCACAAACCATGGGCTCATAAGCTTCATGTAACCTATAAGAAGAATCAGGGCAACATCGTGCTTTTCAATGAGTCCAGATATTTCTCTGTCATATTTCTTTCTTGGTTTTCCTTTTGGATCTAAAAAGATTGAAGGAATACCATGCTTTTTTGCTCTTGTCAGAGCATAATTGTCTGATTTGTTGCTCAAGACAAATTTGATTTTCGCATCTAATTTTTTTTTGTCAATCGCATCAATGATTGCCTGCATATCTGTTCCTTTTGTTGAAGCTAAAATTGCGATATTATTTGCCATTATAATCTCCTCCCTAATATACTCTCTCTATTTTAATAAAAGTAAGAAAACTAAACTTATATTTAAAAGCTATATCTTAATTATGTCCCTGAACCCAAAAGTTCATGCTCATACTCAATCTGATGCTCAATCTCCTCAATGACCTGCTTCATCTTGTGCTCATCCTTTGTCACTTCATCAAGAATCTTTATAATGACTGTGAGGTTTGATCTTACAAGTTCAATATCAGATTCATCTTCTGTTAAAGAATATCGCGAATCTTCTGCAATCTGCTTTGCAGTCAAAAGTAATCTATGGATAGTATGCTTTTTCATGATATCACCTTTATTAATAAAATTATTATAGAATATAAAGTTTATTGATTCTAATATGAATCTGAGCACAAAATGTATCCTATTTTTTCTTTCAAAATCCCTTAGGTCTTTTCATAGCATTCAAGAGTATTTTGCATAAGCATTGCAATGGTCATTGGCCCCACTCCCTTCGGAACCGGAGTTATCCAAGATGTTTTATCTTTAATATTTTCAAAATCAATATCCCCATAAAGTTTTCCTTCAACACGATTCATCCCAACATCAATAATTATGCTTCCTTTTTTTACCATGTCTTTTTTTATGAATTTTGCAATACCCACAGCACAGACAAGGATATCTGCATTTTTTGTATGCTCCTTAAGATTTTTTGTCCTTGAGTGGCATATTGTTACAGTGGCATTCTCCCTTAGAAGAAGGACAGAAACCGGTTTTCCGACAATATTGCTCCTGCCGACAACAACAGCATTTTTGCCTTCAATCTTTTCTCCTGTTGATTTGATCAACCTTATGATCCCTTTTGGTGTGCATGGGATAATTGATTCTTTTCCAATGAGAAGATTTCCCACATTTATAGGATGAAATCCGTCAACATCTTTTTTTGGATAAATTGCATCAATTATCCTGTATTCATCAAGGTGATCATACAATGGAAGCTGAACAAGTATGCCATGTATCTTTTCATCGTTGTTTAGTCTTTCAATAATATCCAGTACCTCATTCATTGTTATCTCTTTTTTCAGCACATGTTTCTCTGAGTAGATGCCGATCTCTTCGCAGGCTTTCTCCTTATACTTCACATAAATCTCAGATGCAGGATCATCTCCTGCAAGAACCACAGCAAGCCCTGGTTTTTCATCCAGTTTTTCAACTTTCTGTTTGATTTCTGTCCTGATTTTTTTTGCAATTTCACTTCCGTTTATGATCATTTTAGTCTACCTCTGTATATTTAATAGTATTTTATGAACAATATGCAATATCTTTGATTTCAAATATTATTATTTTATATATCAAAAATTATCTTCTATACTAATCTTGACCGAGCCCGGTTTTCAATATTCTTTTCTCTGTAACAATAAAATCCACAGGAACATCATGAGCTTCCTCAGGAATCTTATCAAGAATCTGAAATTCATAACAAAGACCAATCTTTGTTGCATCAGACTGCATCAATAATTTGTCATAACAGCCCATCCCGAACCCTATCCTGTGACCCTTCATGTCAAAAACAACCCCCGGAACAATGATAAGATCAATATTTCCAATTTCAAAATCCTTCAGGCATTCTCTTTTGGGTTCAAGAATCCCGAATTTGTTGTGCTCAAGCTCATCAAAATCTTTTAACTCAGAAAGACAGATTTCCTTATTTTCAAGAAACGGAACTATTACAGTCTTTTTTTTTTTCAAACTATCTTTAATAAGATTATGTGTTCTAACTTCATTCTCAAAAGACACATAAAAGAGTATTGTCTTTGACCTTGCAAAAATATCAAACCCTTCAATATTTTCTGAAATCTTTTTATTTTTAAGAGAAAGGTCTTTTTTATTGAACTTTCTTCTGAGTTCAAGAATTTTTTTTCTCAGCTTTGGTTTCATCTATCCAAGGCTTTGGCACCGATGTCTTTTCTGTACTGCATTTCCTCAAAGTCAATCAGATCCACTACCTCATATGCCTTCTCAATTGCCTCTTTGATAGATTCTCCTCTTGATGTGACTCCGAGAACCCTTCCCCCATCAGTAAAAATTTCATTATTTTCAGATTTTGTTCCTGAATGAAATACTTTTACATCTTTAAAAGAATCTGCCTTAATAATCCCTCTTATTTTTTTCCCCTTGTTGTACTCGATAGGGTATCCTCCGGATGCAAGAACAATACAGCATGAAGCACCATCATGAAATTCAACATCCTGTTTATCCAGGGTCCCGTCAATGCAGCTTTCAAGCACAGGAACAAGGTCTCCCTTAAACAGCATGACAATAGGCTGGCACTCAGGATCACCGAACCTGCAGTTAAATTCTAAAACCTTTGGGCCTTCATCTGTCACCATTATCCCGCCGTACAACACTCCTTTGTAAGGAGTTCCTTCTTCTCTCATACCATTGATTACGGGCTTCATAACTTTTTCCATGATGTCTTTATGGAGTCTGTCTGTAACAACAGGAGCAGGCCCATAAGCCCCCATTCCTCCAGTATTCGGTCCCTTGTCATTGTCATATACCGGCTTATGATCTTGTGTTGAGACCATCGGAATAATTGTTTTGCCGTCAGTAAAAACCAGAAAAGATGCTTCCTCTCCTGTAAGTTTCTCTTCAACTAAAATATTATTTCCGGAACCACCAAATTTCTTGTCAACCATAATCTCTTTGACAGCATCAATTGCTTCTTCTTCAGTATTACAGACATACACCCCTTTTCCTGCAGCAAGACCATCTGCCTTGATTACCCTTACCCAGTCTTGCCCCTTGATAAATTCAATAGCAGCGTGAGGATCATCAAAAATCTCAGCTTTTCCTGTTGGCACATTATACTTTTTCAGGATACTTTTTGAAAAGACCTTGCTTCCTTCCAGTTTTGCTGTCTTTTTTCCCGGGCCAAAAATTTTCAATCCCCTTTCTTCAAATTCATCGACAATCCCGTTTACAAGAGGAGCCTCAGGACCTACAATAGTAAGGTCGATCTCATTTTCCTCAGCAAAATCTGCTAACTCATCGTTATCCATTATATCAAGAGTAACATTTTCCGCAACCTCTGATGTGCCTCCGTTTCCAGGTGCGCAAAATATCTTTTCAACTTTATCACTTTGTGATATCTTCCAGCAAAGTGCATGCTCCCTTCCGCCTGAACCAACAACTAGAACCTTCATAATCAAACACCCCCATATCAATAGAGTGTATTTTTTGGAAGATATATAAATTTTTTGGAATGTACCAAAAACTTAATAAAAAATAATCAAGTCCATTATCCCATGAAAGTGATGGTATTTGGCACATTTGATATAATCCATCCGGGCCATGTCCATTTCTTAAAGACCGCAAAAAAACACGGAAAACATCTGACAATAGTTCTCGCAAGATCAGAAAATGTAGAAAAAATCAAGGGGAAATCTCCGATCTTTTCTAATGACACAAGGATGAAAAACATTAAATATCTTGATATCGCAGACAAGGTAATGCTTGGAAATAAAGACGATCCTTACCTTGTTATTGAAAATGAAAAACCGGATATAATCTGCCTTGGATATGACCAGGAAAGCTATACTGAAAATCTTGAGGGAAAACTTGAGAAAAGAGGACTAAATCTTAAAATAAAAAGACTATCTTCATATAAACCAGAAATATTCAAGAGCTCAAAATTAAGATGCATGCTGCAATAATCGTCTCAGAAAAAGATCCTGCAGGGATAAATGTTTATGATCACCTAATTAGAAAAAAAATTCCAGGCCCAATTAATATATCGATTCATAAGATAAAAACAGAAAGCATCTATGCAGAAAATATAGACAAAAAAATCAAATCTGACATAATTATCTTTGCAACAAAGCATGTCTCAAAATCAAAAAAGCCAACACTCTCTGTGCATACACCAGGAAATTTTTCAAAAGCCCAATTTGGAGGATATGACAAAGAATTATGCATTTGTCTGCCCGGACTGATGAAAGAATCACTTATCCTATTGGATAAAAAATCACAGGATACGATTTATGAAGCAACATTAGAGGCAACACACCATGGTCCATACATCAAAACACCCTGCATGTTCATAGAAATTGGCTCATCAAAAGAACAATGGAAAGATAACAAGGCAGGAAAGATAGTCTCTGAAACAATAATTGAAGTATTATCAGGTTATGAAATAGATAAGTACAGGACAGCAGTAGGTTTCGGCGGGAATCATTACTGTGCGAACTTCAACAAGATCATGCTTGAAACTGAATATGCAGTAGGGCACATCTGCGCAAAATACAACTTCAAAAACCTAAACAAAGACCTGGTCGATCAGATGCTGAAAAGATCTTACTCAAAGAACCCGGAGATTCTATTGGACTGGAAAGGACTCGGGGGGCAAAAGCAGAAACTGCTGAATCTGCTGAAAGAACTCAATCTGGACTGGAAAAAGTCAAAAGAAATCAGATAGGGGTTATATAATTTTTTTAATTATATCGGGGCAACTTTTGTTTAACTTCCTGTTCAGTCATAGGGTTAAAACAATGAGATTTTATTACCGGACATTCTAATCTATATCCTCTTTCCTTTACTGTTTCAATTATATCTTGACCTAATTTTTTTCTCAATTTATGGACATATTGTGTAACAAATGTTAGTTTTAATTCATCATTATTCCAGACTCTATCATAAATAGTTCGTTTCGGAACTATTTTACCATTAGATAGAGCTAAACAAGTTAAGACATCATGCTCTTTGGGACGTAAGCTTATATCTTTATGTTCTCCATAAAAGTTCCTTTCTTCAATACAATAAGCTGATTTACCTCCGTTAAAATAGACATAAGTCATCTCCTTTTGATTATCGTTATGTAGGGAAGAGTATTTTTCTGGGATTTTGTCTAATGAATAAAATTCAGGTAATAACCGGACATTATCAAGATAATAGCCTTCACCATGTATAGACCTTATACCAACAGGATTTGAAGGATCTGGCTCAAGTTTTTTTCTTAATTTATTTATA
>WJJD01000155.1 GCA_014729915.1 Candidatus Woesearchaeota archaeon
AAATTGATATAAACAACAACTCTTTTATTTTTTTTAGGTACATATTCTGTCACCTCAGATAGATTTGTACCTAATCACCCCTTAGCTTATAAGGGGTGATTTCATTTATATGAGTTTTGGTCGTTTTTCAGAATACCCATTAATGTTCTATAATAAAGCTTATATTCTATTCATTATTTAATTAATGTAATGAAAAAAAGAGGAATTGAATCTATTGAGCAATGGATGATTATTATTGCTGGTTTTGTTATCGGAGGATTAGTCTTTGTTGGAGGATACAAACTTATTTCTTTGCAGGTCAAGAATAATGAAATCAATAATATAAAAGATAATTTTCACCGATTAAAAAATGTGATGCAGGAAAGTTGTTATTCCGGAAAAAACAGCCTTAATTCAGATTCATTTACTTTCTCTTCATTAGTTAATAACCTCTCTATAAAAAACTCATCCAACCAAAAATACGAGTCAGGAGATCAGTTATGCATAAACATCCAGGGCACCGGAGAGATATGTGAAAAATTAAAAAACTGTTATTATATTATGGAAACAATTGATCAGACTCAAAATGAAAGTATATTGTATCTTGTAAATAAGATATTAAAAAGAACAAAAAATATTAATGTGAATTTGTTTGTTAAAAAATCAAATGTAACTAAGGTGTGCACGACTTGGAAAAAAAAACTGAATAAACAATCTGAGTTTTATTTATCTGACTCTCTTGTTAAAAGGGGAGGAGGTTGTATAGATTCCTGTCAATGCAGTTCTGGTTATATTTGCACCAAAACTTCACACTGCTGTCCAAAAGGAAAAGAATATATTAATGGTGTATGTGCTTTGACCTGCACAGAAGATCATTGGAAGTATTCTGACGGGGATTGTAAACCTGATAATAAGTTAACAAGATCATGGTCTAAAATATCTCAATGTGAAAACGGTGTTTCTCATCCTAATCAAGAAAAAATTGATTGTACTTATGCTTCTGCATGTCAAAAACCAAGTATTGGGGAAGCAAAAAACTATCTGGAAATAAAACAAGGGAACATACCAATTCTTTTAGCAATAGGTCATGCCGGTTGGAAAAAGGCCGGAAATAAAAGAAATGAAGGATATGCAGCTGACCCATTACTTTATGAGCTTGTAGATATCTTAAGAACACAACTAAGTCAAAAAACAAATGGATTAAAACCTTACATTGTATATAACCAGGCAAATAGAAATTATATGAATCCAAACAGACCTATTGGACACAATGAAGCCTATAATTCTAATAACCAGCTTGCAGAAAATATTTACTTTGGTTTTCATGATTATGTAGACTACATGGTGTGTAAATTAGAAGAAAAATTCGGACAAGATATGGGTATTTTAATTAATCCTCATACAACAGATCTTAGCTGGGACAGAGGACATGACAGATATCATAAACCCTGGGATAGGATTTGTGAAATCGGAATTTATGCAAATATTAATAACTTAGACTCAAAGAAAAACACAATGCAATCCCTATACCAGAGAAAAGGTGGTGGTGCAGTCAGGGGAGAAAACAGTATTCCATATTATTTATATCATGCACAGAACTGGCCAAACGAAGCAGCTGTTTGGCCTGATGTAAATAATAAAAATTCAAAAACAGAAACAATAAATGGAAATGATGTCTGGCATGTTATCCCGGCAAAAATTAATGGAAATTGGGAAACTGCTTTGTTTAATGGTGCACAAACAATAATTTGGCACAGTACCCAGACTTACAACAGAAATCAAAGATGGCAATATGGTATTGATGCTTTCCAGATAGAGATGAATTACCGCAAAGATTCCGGGTTTGGAAAAAGCGGAGGAAACCTTGATGATACTTTTGCAAATATGTTTATAGATGATTTTACAGATGCAATTCTTTTTAGCCTGGAAAAAAATTATGACTGGACTATGGAATAATATTATGTTTTGCTAAACCAAAAATGATTAGCCTCTCTTAAATTTTTCACATTCGATAATATAAATAGAAAATCCTTTCTCCTTCATTTTTTCAGAATCTTTTTGATCCTGGCAATTTGTTCTTTTTCCGCAGTTATTGCAAATTGACAACTTTTCCCTCTATAAATAATTAAGAACAAAAGTTACTTTTATATTTTTCTGTTAAGAAATATGGACCCGGAGGGACTTTCATATCCAAAGCAATGCTTTTGGATTTTTGAACCCTCGACCCACTGCTTAGAAGGCAGTTGCCCTTTCTGTCTTAATAAAGAATCCAGACTAGGCTACGGGTCCTTAACCTTTGAAGAATAAATATCTTGTTTTAAAGTTTTTTGTTTAAATCCACTTCTCCATGGAAAGATCATCATAATATTTCCCTTGTATTTGATCTCTTTTTTAAAAACAGCTGCTTTTTTATGGATTAATTTTCTTTTTTCTTCAAATAAAACTTTTTATAATTACAGAAAGTTATAAAAGTTATAAATTTCCAAAAAGTTTATATTATACAACTCATTTTAAATAGCCGGGTGTTAATAATGGATGTAAGTATTAAAAACATTCCTGACAAGGATTGGAGGGCATTTAAAGTTGAGGCTGCAAAGCACAATCTAAAGACAGGAGAGATGTTTTCAAAGCTAGTAAATGAGCACAAAGAAAAATGTGAAAAGGGCAACTGGAAAAAATTTTTATACAGTGAAAAAACATTGACAGAAAAAGACACTAAAATCATAAAAGAATCTATAAAAATATTCAGAAGAGATACTGAATTTAGATGAAATTATTAAAATATATTTTGGATACGAATATCTATATTGAAATAGAAAGAAATAATCAATCTATTAAAAAAAAAATCGAGAGTTATCTTAAAAAAAAAAATGGACTTCTTTATTTAACTTCACCGACATATACTGAATTATTTTATGGATTTTTAAAGAGAAATCCTAAAGATATTAAAAAAAAGCTTGAAAAGTTAAACAGCCTGCCTGTATTAAATACTTCTAAGAGAAGTGCATTAATGTGTGCAGATTTAAAACATAATCTTGAAAAAAAAGGAAAAATAATTCCGATATTTGATCTTTTTATTGCAAGCATAGTTATTGCAAACAAAGGAATTTTAATTACAAGCGATCCGCATTTTAAAGAGATTGGTAAAATTAGGTTAATTTATTTATAATTTTTTCAAAACCTGTGTTTTAAAGGTTATATATACATAAATTATAGAGAATTTTGAAAAACATCAAAATTCTTTAAGAAGAACTTTGAATTATTCTCTATAAACATCTGAAAATAGAGATCAATTTATAGGTAATTCAAAGTTCTCTATAATAAAAAAATTATGTTTTTGCTGGACACCCCAAAACATAATGAGAAAAACTTATCTTTTAAAATGTCAAAATCATACATCAGAACTAGTGATATTATCATAAGAAAAGAATATTTTGGCGGGATTGCCTTTAATAAACAAAATGCAGTAAATCTTGAACTTGATAAAGAAGGCTTTTTTTTATTATCAATCCTTGAAAAACCATTATCTTTAAAGAAAATAAAAAATAAACTTAACCTGCATTTCTCAAAAATCTTTTTAAACTCAGAAATTAAACCTATTTTGGATTCATTAAAAAAAAACGGATTTGTAAAGATTATACATTTACCGTGCAATTTTAAAAAACCTCAGAAATTTAATGAAAACAACTTTCTTCCAAATGTTTTATCAGCTCCTGAAACTGTACATCTTTCTGTCACTGGAAAATGCAATTTAAATTGTGTTTTTTGTTATGGAAAATCAAAAACTCCTGACCTTTCCAAAAAAGAGATTTTCAGGATGATTGATACATTATCATCAATGAGAGTATTTCAGCTTGCAATAGGAGGGGGAGAACCTTTTTTAAGAAAAGATATCTTTGAGATAATAGACTACACCAGACAAAAAAATATTATTCCAAACATAACAACAAACGGAACTCTTATTACAAAGGAGATTATAGAGAAAATAAAAAATAAAATAGGTCAATTAAATCTCAGTTATTATGAAAATTTCAAAAAACTAAATGATATTTTACAACTTTTAATAAAAAACAATATCAGAACTGGTATAAATATCTTGGTTACAAAAAAGAATCTACCAGTACTAAAAAATATTATAAATGATCTGTTAAGATATGATATCGCAAATATAATTATCCTAAGACCAAAACCAGGAAAAAATAAAAAATGGTATCAACAAAATCAATTTTCTAAAAAAGAATTAAATAAATTAAAAAAAGTACTTGACAAATATCAAAAAAAAATAAATGTTGACTGTTCGCTGACATGTCTGATGTATAATATTCCAAAACAAGAATTACAAAAAAATTCTGTTTTTGGCTGTGTTGCAGGATCTAGATTTTGTACAATAAAAAATAACGGTGATGTATTCCCTTGCTCATTTTTTAATGAAAAAGACTATCTTGCCGGAAATATCGTTAAAACAGACTTTGAAAAAATCTGGAAAAAATCACAAACATTTAAAAAATTCAGAAAGTTAACTAAAAAAATAAAAGGAAAATGTAGAACTTGTGAAATAAAAGAACACTGCAAAGGTTGCAGAAGAATAGTGTTGGAATTTGGAGATGATTTTTATGATTCAGATAAAGGATGCCTAAAGAGGTGATTTGATGAAAATAATAAGCAAAAAAAAATATTTTGATTGTGACCATAGTTCTGTTAGTTATGAATTTATATCTGATAAAAAGATATCTGATGAGGCAAAAAACTTTGCAAGACAAAGCAGCAGCCGTTTTAGAATCAGCAGGCATAAACTTGAAATTACAATTCCCGGAGAACATTATCTTTATGATCATATCCAGGATACTCTTCTAGAAAAATATAACATTCCTTTGTTAATTTATGAAGATTACGACTGGTGGAACTTTTTAATTATGCTTGAATATGATGAAAAAATGATGAAGGAACTTAAAAAATATGATGATGTTGGATCTGATCACACAATTCATATTACAAAAAAAAGTAAAAAAATCGAAATCTGGATAACTGTACATATAAACTATGGTTATTCTCAGGACGAATCTCCCTTTAATATACTTGAAGATATTTTTCTTGATATAAGAGAAGATATCTTAAGCAAGAATTTTGAATCATTGGACATATTAAAAATGTATTGTGAAGAAAAAGATATTTCAGATTATAAAACCAGTTCAGAATTGTATGATAGATTAATTTCCATATTAGACAAACACTAGTGTGTTATTTTAAATTTGATAAAGTTCATGTTCAGAAAGAATTTTGTTAGGATGAAAATAACAAAACAACCGAGTATTTATGAGTAGTCCCGATTGAATCAGATTTTTTGTAGATTTGAAATCAAAAAACAAATTGCCAAAGAAAATATTGGTTAAATTAGTCACTGATTCACACATGATTTCTGAATAACAACTCAAAAAGTTTGTAAAATAACGTAAAACTTTCAAAGAACAATAGTTTTCCAATTACAAAAAATTATGATTTTATAACAAAAGTGTCACCAATCTTTTGATAGATGAGTAATACCTCAGCACAAGAGGAGGATCAATTTCATTTTGAGAAAAGTAAACTTCTTTTTTCAGGAATGAAAGACCTTATAAATAACCACAGATTATACCTTGCAACAGCATAACAAAAATAAAAAAATCTAATTATTTTGTTCTGAGAAGTTGTTTTAGGCAGGAAGATATTTTAGGGTAGGTGCTTTCCTGTTCTCCATACTATTAGTGATTTTGACATATCTAAAACCCCTATCCAAGAGAACAAGTTTTATCTCAACAAACTGTTTAGCATTAAGGATTAATTCATCAAGAATTTCAGGCAAATTACCATCTTTTGTATAGATTTTTAGACCCAAAGTTATAATCTTATTTTTATACATAGCTTGCATTGTCAAATATTTGAAAAAGTAATTTGTTCCATTTTTATGTTTAGCACCTCTAACACTTTTATTTTCTTTTCTATCTTTTGAATAGGTTTCCTGTTCATGGAGGTCAAATATTAAAGTTTCTTAGTACTTTTTTCCTTTCTTTGTTTTAGGGAACATTTTGAAAAACTGTTTTTTGAAAATATTTTCAAACTGTTCATCAACATCTTCATAAAGCAATTTCTTTATTTTGGAAAGTAAAGAGTTCCCGTTTGGTACATCGTCCATTTCATTCATCACTTGACTACTATTTTCAGCACAGGTTTTGAATAAGCTCATAAAACTAACTAAGTTAAAATATTGACTCTCATCAAACTTAATCTTTTTAGTCCTATTAAGACTCAACATGTTGTTGATTTGTTCTCTTGCAGAGAATAGTAAGGTTTTTAATTCACTTAATTTTATTTCATTTTGCATGTGATCATCATTACATGCTTGCATGTAAGAGAACTTAACTTTTTCTCTTATTGCAATTTTTTTAGAATTCTTTATCCTATATATTAAATTTTCAATCGGCCCTACTGTCAATATTAATAACAATTAATTAACTACTTTTTAATAGTAAAAATAGAAACATTTAAATACCAATAATATAATTATTTAATAGTAATGACAAAAATAGGGATAAGTGTAACAATTAAACCTGAAACATTACTCATTTTAAGAAAATTAATGAGACTACAAAAAAAGAAAAAAAGCCATGTTGTAGAGGAAGCTATATTGAAGTATGCAAGAGAGGTAGGAAAAGATGAGTAATGACTTGGTTGAAACATTATTACGAGAAGAAATTGATCAAAAAGATAATTTGGATAAGATAATTGAAGAATTAAATAATGGAAGGAAAAAATTAAAAGAATGGAATAAACCAGGGAATTCTCCATTCAACGCTGATTTAGCTCCACTCAAAAAAAGTAGAATTATTGATGAATATATTTACGGTAGTCCTCTTTGCTTAATTATAGAACTATTCTATGAAAATTCAATAGGAACTGTAAATAGAGATATTAACAACAGAGAAGGATTTGAGTTATTTAGTGCAATTATAAATAACATTTCAATATTTAAATCTTATTTAGAAAACTTTTATTCTGAAAAAGATAAAGAGCTTTTTATAGCTCTGATTCCAAAAATTTTAAGGTATGGAATTTCACTTGATAACTTCTCAGAGTTTTACAGGGAATTTACAAATACTTATGATCTCCAGAAGATTACAACTAAAGAACAGCTTAATGAAAAATTTGCAGAAAATCTTGAAAAAAGATTCGGTTATAAACCAAAAAGCCTTGATTTTGATTCAATGTTAAGACTGCTTTGTTATAGGACAGTTAAAGATGAATATGATAAATCTCCTCAAAAAGTAAGGCTTCCTTTAATTGATGAAAAAATAGCAATTGCAGAATTAATGAAAAGACATGATCAGAATAAGAATAAAAAATACAATGCAGGTTCCGGGATTCTGGGAGAAGAAGATATTGACATGAGGTTAAGAACTAATGATCTTGGAGCATTTTCTGAATTCAATCAGTTATATTGGTTATTACAAAAAAAAAGTACATCCAAGTTCATTCCTCAAATTGCAGTGGCTTATCAATTAGATTCAAAAATCCCAGAAAGATTTGAAGATCTTTTCAAAGAGAATGGTATTCTTACTAACAGAAACTATACAAATATATTACAAAAATATGAAGGAGGAATTAATCTTCTGAATTATCAAAAATTTGTTAAAGACATGACTAATTTAATTAATGGAATATTATCCAGAAACCCTAAAATCCAAAAGGATCTTTTGATGGAATTCAGAACACATCTTGAAACCCTGGCTTATGGGGTTAAATTCGGAACAAATATCCAAAAAATACAGGTTGATACTGGATATAATTTTGTAGAAAACATTACAGATCTTACAAGAGCTTGTTTTTCTCCTTCACAAGAACCTGATGATAAATTAAAAAGAGAATTTTCTCTATTATATGAGCTAGATCCTGATGTAAATATTATCGGGATGTATGGTTATCCTAAAGGAAAAAGAGGACCTCAATTAGCAAAGGCAATAACTTTTATTCGAGACCATGTTTATTATAAACAAGGAAAAGAAAAAAGAGAAAAAGCATTAGTTGTTGATGGACTTATTGCATCAGAATTTTTAGAATATCTTCCCGAGGGAATTGACTGGAGAGAAATCATGTATAATTCAATAATGAAACATGCAGACAATATAGGAGCAAAAAAGGTTCTTTTAAATCTTGAAAACAGCGGATCACAAAGAAGTGTTAATATGTTTAAACAATATGTTGTTGAAAGAGCACTTGAACAAAAAGTTATTCAAAAGGAAGATATAAAATGTAAAAATGGTGGAAGACAAGGTCCAAAAATAACTATAAGAAAACAAAATATTAAACGAATCGGGAGTTCAGTTGAAATTGATTCCGGAAAGAGTTTTGATTATACACATAGGGTGGATTATTGCTTATCAAGAGATAGTAATTCTGCACCTGAAAAAACTGCAGGAATAGATTCTTCCGGCTTTTATTATGGTCAGCAGTACTTTGATTCTTTGTTTGGATGGAATTTATTTGTTTTGAAAAACAGGGAAAATATTGAAAAACAGAGTGAACAAAAAGGAATTACTGAACTTACAAGAGAATATGTTGCTGATCTTTTAGATTATGAAAAAAGAGAAACACAAGAACAAGGCAGAGGAATTCATCATAAAGATAGGATGATAAGACCGGAATGGAATTTAGGTATCGGTTACATGAATGCAATTGAATTTAAACTTGAGTAAGATTAATATCAAATTTATACTGGTTAAAAACAACCAATGAGTCACAGGTTATTATTTCTTCAGAGAATTTTGTCCTAATACTATTTAATATATTGTAAAAATGAGCATTATTTTTAGAAAAAACACTAATCTGGTAGTTCCAATCACCTTTAAATTTCATATACCAGGGAACACATCTTAAAGTTTTCATATAGCTTAAAAATTTTTTTTCATCAATATTTTTAATTTTAAAAAGAATCTTATGCCATTGAAATCCAAGAAAACTCAGGGAAATCATTGGAATGAATCCTTTGATTATTTTACTTTTTGTTAATTTTTTTAATCTATTTTCAACAGCTGTTCTGGAGTAATTTATTTTATCTCCGATTTCTTTTATATTAATCCTAGCATTATGCTGCAGGATTTCAAGTATTTTTAAGTCAGTTTCATCAAAACCTGATTCAGAAATTTCTACATTTAACTCCTTATAAAAAGATGATTTGTTAATCCGGTAATTTTGTTTTTTAAAAGAATCTTTTCTGTCTACTAATAATTTCAATCCAAGATATTTTTCTTTTTCAATTGAGAGAACAACATAATCATGTATTAGGTCTCCATAAGTTTTCATTAATTTATTAAAGATATTTTCAAATTCATCATTATTTTTATGTGTAATAAAGACTCTTAGATCCCATCTTCCCCCGCATGCCTGGACACGATTTATTTCTTTTATTTTCACAAGTTCCTCAATTACATTATTGAAATTATCAAATTTTCTTATTTTTATACATAGAAGGGTTATTTTTAAGTTGATTTTGTTAGAGTCAATAATTGTAAAAAAACCATTTAAAATCTTTTTTTGTTTTAAGTTTTCAATCCTGTAATAAACAACTTCTCTGCTGACATTCAATTTCTTGCCTATATATGATAAAGAAAATCTTGAATTTATACTTAAAAGATATAATATTTCTTTATCAAGATTATCTAGTTTTTCTCTTTGAGGAAGATCATAAATTTGTCCTACAAAAGATTTTTTTTCCTGCATATTTTTATATTTTTACTAATTTATATATAAATTTTATTGTTTTGATAAAAAATTTAATAAAAATATTTATATATTAAATATTAGTTCTTGTAATTACTTTAAAATGATAAAAAATTGAAAGGTGATAATAAATGTCAACTCAAGAAGAATTCAATAGTTTTTCACAACAGGTTAATTCATTAGAACAAGTAATTAGAAAAGCAAAAGGAGATTTTTTTAAACAAGAAGATAGGGTTTTAGAAGCTTGTCTTCAGGCTATTAAATCTGATTATAAAGAAACTCAAAGTTTAAAAACAAATACACAGTTTCCTGATTCAAGTGAACTTCATTATCGTTTTTATCAAAGAATTAAGGAACATTTGTTAAATTATACTCAAGAAAAACAAAATATTATTTCTTTATTGCATTGGTATAAGCAAGAAGGAGGAGTAGTTCCAAATTTTGATGCTTCAGATAATTCACAATTATCATACGTAATTGGTAATGCAATAGCTCATTCTGTGTTTAATTCGTCAGATAGATCTTCTCTTGAATTTAATCCTTTTGATGTTCTCGAGAAAAGAGTCGGCAATTTATCAGGAGAAAAAACAGGCTTTGCACAAGACATAGATAAAAAGGCATTCTGGAAAGGATTTTGCCAGAGAATATTTGGAATAAATGAAATCCAAACAAGAATATATGATTCTATAAAACAAGATCTATCTGAAGATGAAATAACAGAACAGGAAATAAAAGAATTATTATCATTTAACCCGGAAATAAGCCAGGATACAATTTCAAGGGCATTAAGTGTTCATTTTGGAGACAGTTTTAATAGTCTAACAAGGAATAATTCTGGTTACAAATTAAGTTTATCATTAAAAAAATGCTCTAGTTCAAGTTATGAAGAATTACCAGATATTTGTCTTGATTTAGATCAGGAATATTGTATTTCAAGCGGAATAGAAGTATCTTATAAAAGAACTTTTAAAAGAAGTAAAAAACAAGACAGGCTTGATTTAATACAACAGATATTTAATCAATTATGTATGCCCGGACAAATTATTGATAAGCAGGAAGAGGTTAGATATGCGGCAGATCTGGTAGTTGATTCAAATGAAAATAGATTTTATCTTAATCAGGATTTTAAAAAATCAGGTTCTCTTGATACTGAAAAAATAACAGAATTTGCACAAGATAAAATATATGATCCTGACAATACTTTCGAAAGTATATATGTATCTCAAGCTGGAGGAGAAGACAAGTTTATTGAAATTAAACAGCCTTTTGGAAGAAAAACAGTAGAATTAATTCTTAATTACAGACTAAGAAAAGGACAGAAACTTGACCTTTATTCAATGCATGCTAATGTTTAATTAAAAAACACAAAGAAGATAAAAAAAAGAATTCAAAAATTACCAAATCACAACCCAAAAACCAGAAAAGTAAAAGAAGGAAAGATTTACTATATTCCTTTAGTTTTTTCAAGCCTGGATTCTTTTGTGGAATTATATAAAACACATGGATTCCATTATATGGATACGATATTACAGAGGAATTGTAAAATAACACCTTATTTTGATGCTTCAATTCCTGTTGAGACTGCAATTAATTCTGGAAAAATAAATCAACTTACAGAAGAATGGAAGGGAGATAGTTATTTAGAAATATTTTATGATCCAAAAAATTCGGATTTATCTGTTAATTTTATTTATCTTATTGAAGAAAAAAATGGACAAAATATCATTCATGATATCTCAGGAACTATTACTTATTCATATCCTGAACGAATATGGGATCAAAAGTATATAGATAGGGTAATTAGCTTAATGGAAAAAATAAAAGAAAAATCTGGTAAAAAACTGAAGATAGGTTACGGCTCAATTATATTTCAGGAAGGTCGTGACCCTATATTTAGTGCTTATTAGCAGGATCATAATCCAAGCTTTGAAAGGACTATAATAGCTGCACCTTTTAGTTTAACTTCTCTAAGGGATTTAAAACAAAAACCATTATATACTGAAGGAGAAGCTATTAGGTTTACTGGACCTGATAATAGTTTATATGAAGTTAGCCAAGGAGATATTTCTGATGTAACAGCAAAAATATTAACCCGGGAAGCAGAAATAGCAATGCAGGGATATGGCTATGATATGATTGTTTATCTATCTCAACAAGGAGAAAATATCTCTCCTTATCATATGATAGTTGTCCCATCAGATAATCCAAAGTTTGTGTGTTCTGTTGGAATTAATTCTGGAAGTTTAGAACCAACTCCCAAAATTAAATATCACAGGATTCAAATGGAATAAAATTGAAAAAATTTGATGATATTGGAACAAATCATACATTTCATATAATAAAAAAAGGAAAAAAATCAAATCCCGAACAATTTCCCAAATTCTTTTATCTTAATTATTTTTGTTTTCTCAAATATTTTTTCTTTTAAAAAATTTCTATTTTCTGTAACAAGATAAGTTTTTCAAAGGAAGTCTCCCAATCCGGAACGACTTTTTCTGCTAAAAGCAAAGGAATTACTTCCAGATTATCCTGTTATTCCCTCCGAGAGAACAGAACTTCTCTCTGCAAAAATATCAAGAAGAATGTTGTATAAAAATTTTTTATTTTTAATTAATTAAATACAAATCAAGGAAGCCAGGTTTTCGGATTCTTAAGTTTTTCAGGGAGATAATCGCTCATGACAAAATTCAGGCCGTGTTTTGCAAGTGCCTGCTGCTCAGCTCTTTTCTTTATCTTTGCCATCTCAATTAAAGCTTTCTGCCACTGCTTGAAATGCTTGACAAAAGGATCGTTTTTTACTCCATCTTTTATCCTTTTTATATCTCTATCTTTTAATGGATGTGTAGGAAGATCATAGTTTTTAATGTCTCTTGTTGTGATTCCTATAAGTTTTGCCTGAGGCACACAAAAATACTGGTTGATATGAGCTGCATTTCCTGAGCCTACTTTTAATGTCCTGTAGATATTTAAAAATCCATACGGATCAGCATCAACAAAAGCAAAAACTGGAATCTTCATCTCATCACTCAGCCTTCTTACAAATCTCCTGCATGCCCTTGTAGGTACTCCTCCCATTGAAACCAGCACACAGCTTGCTTTCTTATAATAGCCGTGCTTAACTAATCTTTGAAACATACCTGCTGACTCAATGACAAGAACAAATTTTGCTTTTGTCTCAAACTTAAGGTGCTCAACTGAAATCGGGACAGAATAAGCTCCTGAGCCGAACTTTGTGCAGTCAATCTTTATCTCTTTTCCTGTATTCGGATCAATATCAATGACCTTAAGCTCTCCTGCAACATCTCCTCCTTTTTCCTCAGGGATGAACCCAAGCTGCTCCCTGTTTACTCGACACATTGCCTCAACATCATCCATGACCCTGTCTGATTCATTCTGTTCATCAAACCTTGCATCCTCCCAGTTCTTTGAGACATAATAGATCTCCCTTTTGGTTGCTATATCATCTGTCTCAACCAGCTCTTTTGATACATCCATCATCCTCAATGTCTGGGCAAATTTTTTAACAGTTGAAGCTGTCAATGTCCTTATTTTTTCTCTATCCTGGATTTCAAAGTATCCCTTATCAGGATCATAATCTACATTAGAAAGAGATCTTATTGGAAGAGCTAATTTAGGCTTTTTCTTATGCAAAACACTATCATATATATTGTCAGCTATATCTTTTATTTTTTCTACAACCTGGGCATCCTGTTCAGTTTTCATTTTTTCTTAATCTTAAAATCTTCTCCGTTCAGTCTTTTATCATTACTTATTGCATCTTTTATTTCAGGAAGTTTCATTGACCTGGATTTTTCAAGAACTGCCCTTAGATATTCTTCAAGCCTGTCCTTCTGAGAATCATCCAAATCCAGTATATTTTTTAATGCAATGCTTACATGAGGCAGATACTTAGAAATATAGTCAATTTTTTTAAGTTCTCTTTTTATCCTTTTTTTCTTTGCAAGATATCTTCCAAGATCCCGTCCGCATTCCTGTAAAGCAAGTTTGATCTCTTTTATTATTTCAGGATAATGGGCAATTGCTTCTTTTGCTTCAGATGTAAAGGGAACCCATGTTGAAGCCATATGCACTAAAATTACACATGGTCCTGTCGGATAGCTGTTTCTTGACTGTCTTAATTTATAATTTCTCCAATTCGTCTTTATCACAGATTCTGAAATTGCACAAGCACCTTTCTGGTAAAGCAAAGGGACGCGGTTTGCAAAACGCATTATCTGTACAGAATCATCTGCAGAAAGATCGCCGCCGTATGCTATTGCAGCCTCTATTATAAATGGGTTTCCCCTGTATACTGAAGGATCGCGGGTTGTTGAAGTATAAAATTCTGCCTGTATCTCTTTTTTTATGCCTTTTAATATAAGATCATGGCCTATTGGTGAGATACAGTCTGTCTGGGGATTCATGATTTTTGTCTTCTTGATTCCCTTTATCAGTTTTTCAGCCATATCCCTGGAAATTTTTCTTGGTTTTGTTTTAGGAAGAAGAGTAGAGTTTTTACAGATTTTTTTTGCTGTTCCTCTGCCGACCCTTGAAAATTCATTCATCAGAAACGACTGTAATGTCTTGTGTTTTGTTGCCTGAAGCATCTTAATTAATATACCCAATTCAACCCCATAAGGATGCGGCATTATCTCTTTTGCTTCCTCAGGCTTTTTTTCTGTTGCCCTGGGGTAAATTGTCTGTTCTGCTTTTGGATTAGTATAGATTATTGTTGCATGAGGATTTATAATTGCAGTATCTTTTATATACTCATCAACTGACTGGGAACCTCTCATGTATGATCCTTCAAGATCAATTTCAATTCTTGTGCCGTGCTCTTTTTCCCACTCTCTTTCTTCCTGTTTTAAAATCTTTGGCTTATTTTTTTTTGTGTCAAGCTTTAATTCAGTATAAACCGCCTTATGATCTCTTCCGATTTTTGAAATTATCTTTGCAGGTCTTCCTGTTGTAAGCTGTCCGTACATGACACTTGCAGAAATTCCGATTCCTTGTTGTCCGCGGGCCTGCTTTAAGACATGGAATTTGCTTCCGTAAAGCAATCTTGCAAAGATATGGGGAATCTGTTTTTTTACAATTCCGGGTCCGTTATCTTCAACACAGATCCGGAACCTGTCATCACCAAAATCAATTATCTCAATATGAAGTTCAGGCAGAATATTTGCTTCTTCACATGCATCGAGCGCATTGTCAACTGCCTCTTTTACAGTTGTTAAAAGTGCTTTTTTTGTATTATCAAACCCTAGAAGATGCCTATTTTTTTCAAAGAATTCCGCTACACTGATCGCTTTCTGTCTTTTTGCTAATTCAAATGCAATCGGTTTTGAATTTCCCACTCTTTTTTTCCCTCTTTAAATTTAAGATTTTTAAAAAGTTCACTCTTTATAAAACTTTTTGATAACTGGAATATATATATTTGATTCTCTAAAGAAATAATAAGGTAATAACTCCAAGAATAAGACAATATATAGAAAAGTAAGAGAACCTGTTTTTTTCAATTATCTTCATAAGAAGAGACAAAGACAAGTATCCTGTAGTAACTGCAGTAAACATTCCGATAATAACAATATTGAAATTATCAAGTTGTAAGATTTCAGTGATCTTTAATAGATTTGCTCCGACAATTGCAGGAATTGCTAAAAGAAAAGATAACCTTGCAGCTTTTTTTCTATTGATTCCAAGTATCATCGCACCTGAGATAGTTGAACCTGATCTTGATATCCCGGGAAAAATAGCTATTGCCTGAAAAAATCCGATAACAAGAGAATTTTTAAGAGAAATGTTTTCTGATTTTTTTATTGGATAGCGTGAAAAAAAAAGTAAAATTGAAGTTATAATTAGAGAAATTCCGACAGAAAGTGTACTGTCAAACATTTCTTTTAGTGTATTATTTAATAAAAACCCAGTAACTGCAATAGGCACAGAAGCAATTCCCAGATAGAGAGTATAGTTAATTGATTCTTTTTTTTTATTTAAAACCCCTGTTATTAATTCAAACAATTCTTTCCTGAAATAAAACAGGATTACAAAAAAGCTGGCTAAATGGAGAAAAACATTGAATCCGACTGAATTATCCAGCTGCAAAAATTCTGATGCAAGGACAAGATGGCCTGATGAACTTATGGGAAGCCACTCAGTAATTCCCTGGATTATTCCCAATATTATTGCCTGTCTTAAAGTAACCATGTAAAATAAAATGACCTAAAGGTATTAATAATTACCGTTTGTGTAAAAATGCTCGCAACAACCCACCGTTCACAAAACCGTGGCAGCAAAAATTAATAATTTTCAGGGTAAACTTTCAACATTTTTGCAACTTCTGGTCTTTTATATATTTCTTAACTAGAAAAATCTTTCGCTCTTCTGACATAATTCAAAAGCTGCCACTGTTTCTTGAACAGTGGAGAGTTTTGAATTATAGAAAATAAAAACAAGAACCATTTTTAAAGAAATACATATTACATGTTTTTAAAGACGGGCCAAAACCTACCGGAAAAAGATACTGCATTAATTCATTAAGCCTGAACTTTGAGAAAAATGCTTAGTAAAAAACTTTTTAAATACCTGATGTTTTCATCAGAAAATACAGTATTCCCGGATACTACAATTCGATTTGTAGGAGGGTTGGTGAAAAAATGGACAAAGATACAATAAAAAAAGCATTGAAAAATTTAAAAGAGAATTCTTCTAAAAGGAATTTTAAACAGACAATCGATCTGATAATAAATCTTAAGGATATTGATCTTAAAAAAGTAAAGGTTGATTTTTTTGTAATCCTTCATAAAGAGAAAGGAAAAGACACAAAAATTGCAGGTCTAGTGGGTCCTGAACTGATAGATTCTTCAAAAAAAACATTGAATACAACAATTCCCGTAAATGAGTTCGAAAAATACCAGAAAAATCCAAAACTTATAAAAAAATTAGCAGACGACCATGATTTTTTCATCGGACAGGCAACAATCATGCCAAAGATTGCCACAGTTTTCGGAAGAGTATTAGGACCAAGAGGAAAAATGCCAAATCCAAAAGCAGGATGTGTTGTCCCACCTAATGCAAATCTTTCCCAAGTGTCAGATCAATTAAAAAAGACAATACATCTTAGTACAAAAAAAGATCCTGTAATACACACAATTGCCGGCTCAGAAGATACTTCTGAAGAGATTATCATTGACAATGCAATAACTATTTATAATGCTCTCTTAAGACAGCTTCCAAACAGAAGGAATAATATTAAATCAGCTTACATAAAGTATACTATGAGTAATCCAGAAAAATTAATGTGATAAAAATGAAAGCTCACGTTTCAGAAAAGAAAAAAAAAACAGTAGATGAATTTGTTGAACTCCTTAATAATTATCCAATTATAGGATCAGTAAATATGGAGAATCTACCGGCAAAACAACTCCAAAATATAAGGAAAAGCATCCGTGAAGATGCTGTCCTCAAAATGACAAAAAGAAGATTGATAAAGATAGCATTTGAAAAATCTAAAAAAGATCTGGATAAACTAGTTCCATATCTTAAAGGAATGCCGGCTCTGATTTTTACAAAAGAAAATCCGTTTAAACTGGCAATGAAACTTGAAAAGAACAAATCATCCGCTCCTGCTAAACCAGGCCAACCCTCTCCAAAAGACATTTATGTGAAAGAAGGACCAACTGCATTTTCACCCGGTCCAATAATAAGCCAGCTATCAAAACTCGGGATAAAAACAGGTGTTGAAAACGGAAAGATTGTAATAAAAGAAGATTCTCTGGTATGTGAAGAAGGGGAAGAAATATCTGAAGATCTGGCGGGAATTTTAGTAAGACTAAAGATAGAACCTATGGAAATTGGACTGAATCTTGTGGCCATGTATGAAGACGGCACAATTTATGAAAAAGATATTCTGACAATTGACAGTAAAGAATATCTCAAAAAAATTAAAACATCAGCATCTGTAGGATATAATCTTGCAATGTTTATCAATTATCCTACAAAAGATACAATCAACAGCCTAATTATCAAAGCAAATAGAGATGCAAAAACACTCGCAATCTCTCAGGATATAATCACAAGTGACAACATAACTGAAATTTTAAGTAAAGCATTTAATCAATTAAAATCATTATCAGCAAAACTTTCAAAGGAAGTTTTACCTGAAGAGTTTAAAAATATCAAAGAACCTAAACAAACTGAAGAGAAAAAAGAGGAAGAAAACAAAAAATCTGAACCGGAAAAAGAAGAAAAAAGCGATGAAGAAGCGGCTCAGGGTTTAGGATCTTTATTTGGTTAACAAAAACAAGTTTTTGGAGGAAATTAAAATGGAATATATATATGCGGCAATGTTATTACATAAAGCTGGAAAAAAAGTTGATGAAGCTGGAATAAAAAAGGTAACGGAAGCTGCCGGAATAAAGGCAGACGATGCAAGAATAAAAGCACTTGTTGCAGCTCTTGACGGAGTAGATATTGAAGAAGCATTAAAAAGCGCACCTGTCCAAGCAGTAGCAGCATCACCTGCAGCAGGTTCATCTGACAAACCAGCTGAAGAAAAAAAAGAAAAAAAGAAAAAGAAAAAAGAAGAAGAAAAAGTATCAGATGAAAAAGCCGCTGAAGGACTTGGTTCCTTATTCGGTTAATTTTTTTACTCTTTATTGTTCAATCAAACAATTAAAGGGACAACATCAAAGTTGAGATCATGACTAATGAAAATAATAAGGATACACTGAAAAAAATTTCTGGTATTCGTAAAGAAATCACTGAATTACGAATCGAATTAACAGCTATAGATGAGAAAAAAGAAAAAGCTTTTGATAATAAAAAAGTTTTTTCAAAAAAGATTTCTAATGTTATTAATGAGTTAAAAGACTACAAAAAAAAACGTGATGAACTGACTGATCAGGTCAAAAAATTAAAAAAAGAAAGAGAAAAGTACAATTCCAAAGTATCCAAACATATTGACAAAATAAAAGAATTAAACAAAGAAAAAGAAAAATTGTTTAAAGAGCATGACATAAAAGTTAATCCTTTAAAAATAACAGAACAGATTGAAAAAATAGAATTTAAAATTCAGACAGAAGCTCTTCCATTTAAAAAAGAAAAGGAATTGATGAAAAAAATCAATGATATGAAGAAAAAACTCGGAGAAGCTAAAAAATTTAAATCTTTCTGGAAGGATATTGATAAAACTTCAAAAAAAATCAAAGAATTCAAAAAAAAAGCTAATGAAGTACATTTAAAAATTCAGGAAAAAGCAGACGAGAGTCAAAAATTTCATGAAAAAATGATTGAATGTTCTGATAAAATTGACGAGATAAAAAAGCAGGAAAAAGAAGCTCATAAAGTATTTATGGAATATAAAAATCAGTTCAATGAAATAAATAACAAACTAAAAAAGAAACTTGTTGCTATGAATAAGCTAAGTGACAAGGTAACTAAAACAAAAAGAGAAAAAAGAAAGGCCAAAATTAAAAAAGAAAAACAGACCTTAAAAAAGAAAAGTGAAGAAGTGCAGAAAAAAATAAAGCAGAGAAAAAAACTCACAACAGAAGATATTCTTATTTTCCAGGGAACATTAAGTAAAGAAAAAGAACAAAAAAAATAAAATTATTTAGTTTTTTTATGTAAAAATGCTCGCAACAACCACCGTTCACAGAACAGTGGAAAGTTTTGAATTCTATCTGAAAAAAATTAATGAAACTTATGCTACAACAACCTGTTTGTTTGCTGAATCATATTCAAGAAGAATATTATATGTATTGAAAATATCATGCATGAAGCGAAGATTATCTTTATCTCCGCAATAGTGTTCTTTGTTTCCGATAAAACTGCACCAGTTTCTTAAAATTAAGATTTTTGTCATATCTGTTTCGGTAATTCTCTTATATTCTTTATCATATTTATAGTTTAATGGAAGAACAATTTCACTGCAAACAAAATCTTTTTTACTTCTTCCCTGTCCTGCAGTGTTCCAGCAATCAATTATTCTTTGGAAGAGTATTTCCTTTAATGAATAATATTTCAGATCTATGTTGAGCTCCTGTACTTTTATAGCACCATCAGAAGATGAAGAAAAAGCTATTGGAATCTGGCAGGTTTCCAAAGTTGGATCACAATATGATTCCATAGCAGTCAGAAGTTCCTGAGTAAAATCATGTTTCCGGATATCATCCTCATCTGAAAAAGAAGATCCATGCAATGTTAAATCCCCAATCTTTATCTCATATCCTTCTGGATCTAGATAATATTTTATTCTGAGATTGTTTAGAAAGACAGCCCCCTGATGGTCGGTTTCTATTCTCAATTCACAAATGTCTCCTGGATTGTTGCATGCCCTAAATTCATCCGTAAAATCAATTATCCATGGGCTTTTTTTCTGGTCAAGCTTTGATGAATAAGATTCAACTAGATTATTATTAACATAAAAATCAATATTTTCAGGGTATGGTGAGATTATCACGTTAAACAGTTCTTCTAACAAGGCTGTTTTGTTTGTGTAGGCTACATAGTTGCCACCACTTGTGTCTTGTGCTATTCTCTGCATCCATCTCATAATCTGTCCGCATGTATGATCCCAAGTTGTAAAGCATTCAGGATCCCCAATTTTATATCCTTCTGTTCCACCAGATGCATCACCGTGAATCGGAATAATGTTTACATTATTCTGTAATCCTGCCTGAACAGCTGAATCAACTGCAGGCTCTTCTGTTCCTGTAAATATATCATCTGGAATATCATCATCCTGTGAAAGAAGCCACTGTCCGTTTGGGGGTGGATACCAATGATGAAACAAAGGACCTCCCCCTGTAGGATCAGAATCACTTATCGGGACAACTATTTTTTTGGATTCTGTTCTCCAAGCATGGTTAGAAGCTGCCCATGCTGCTCCTTTAGCCCAGGCTTCATCTTCATCATCCCACCTGTGCCAGAGATCCTGATCCTGGTATTGAAAATGAGTTGACATACTGTAATATTTTCCAGTAGGATTTCGTCCACTGCAATATTCTCTGCTCGGCTCGCATCCCCAGTCCCTAAACCATATCGGAGAAGTCATAAGTCCCATGTCCCGGTCCAATTCAGGTTCCTGATCTATCAAAATATCCGGATGAATTGTATCATCCATGCAGTCACCCGTAGTTTCCCCTTCTCCTAACCCATATACTGTTGTTTTTAAAACTACATTTTCTTTTTCGAGTTCTTTACTAAGCTCAGAAATAATTCCGCAAAGAGCATCCCATTCATTTGCCATGCTTTTTGAGGTGTCTATTACAAAAACTAAATCAACTTTGCCAGGAAATTTATCTCCTGATAACTCAATTTGTGAGGTAGTAATTTCCCCTTTAGGAATCCTGACATAAAATGATCTTTCTCCTCCACCAGCTGAAAAAAATGCTGATTTTTGAATTTTGCCGTCATCAAATTCATTTTCTATTCTTTCAACAAGAGTTAGTTTAAAAGAAGCATTTTCTATGATAGAATCTTGAAATACTGATATATCGGCATAGTGATTACTGTCCTCTGAAAAATCAACAAACAGATCTTTTTTTGTGTTGGCGAATTCTTTTATTGATTTTTCTTTGTTGTACAATACTTCAGTTTTTAAACTCAGATAATTTTCACAATATCTGTCCTTCTCAGATTTAACCCTATAAATTGTTCTGCAATAGATTTTTCTGGTTATATCTGACTTTGATTTAATTAAGGTAAACAATATCATAATAGCTGCAACAGTAATTATAACAGAGAATATCAGATATACAGATAATTCTGATTTTTTGTTCAATAAAAGGTTCATTTCAAAGATATTTATCCGAACTCTCCTCCGGAACCGGATGGAGGACCCTCGCCATCATTGCTGCTACCCCCTGTACATCCTGGTGCCTTGCAAGTGACAGGAGGTTTTTCTGCGTTTGCACCCAGATAAACATGTGTGGAAAAAGTCATCTCAAGATTCTGTTTCTCATCATATCCCGGCCGCATGTGTTCGTACTTATTATCTTTGCATGTGATTTCTGCAATGTAACTTACATCTTCCTGGGTTCCCACTCCAAAACAGGAATCAGGACCATCTCCAATTTGACTGCCTCCTGCATCAGATGATTGTTGAATCGGAACACCATTAAAATCAAGAGAACCTGATTTGCATGGTGGAACAGGTAATTGATCTCCTCCCTGAAAACCCGACCCCCTTGGACAATATTCATCCTCACAATCACCTGAAGTGCATGCATCCGCCTTAAAATTTACATACGTGCATCTCCCATACCTGCATTCCTGAGCAGATTCTGTACCATCATCACACTCCTTTGTTCCTGTACAGTCAATCCTTTCCATATCCAAATCAAGATTCACATATTTACAAGGAAGTTCAAAATCACATTCAAAATCCTCTCCTTCATATTTCATATTCAATGAAGTTTCCAGCTCCAAAACCGACTCCTCAACTTTCGAGAGTATTTCATCTTCATTTAGAAAAGGAGCATTGCATCCAGGACCAGATCCTGTTACCTGGACTGCCGGCATCTCATTGCAGGTTTTCTGGGAAAGATCCTGTTGATCAACCCATGCCTTTATCTTTCTGTACATATAGAAGAATCTCCAGTCTGTTACTGTCGCTGTAAATTCCTCTAATTGTTCAACATTAATTTCCTGGGATTCACCTGATTCAGGATTTAAATAATTGATCTTTGCAGTACCAGAAGGCTTTGCATAAATATCAAATCCTTGATCATATTCTCCCTGCCCGAGCTTATCTTCATCAACTAAAATCTCTATCTCTTCAATCTGTGGAAGTTCGATATATTCAATATTTCCGTACTGGCTTCCCATCAGATTTGTTAAAAATTGGTTTATATATTGTTTTGCAGGCTCTTCAAGTGAATCTTTGACAGTTTCAAGATCAGGTGCATTGGGTATCCCGTAACTTATCCAATAGCAGTTGTTTGGAGATTCTCCCCAGCCAAGGCACGAATCAGCACTGTCAAAAGTTGAAAATAAGCTTGAATAAACCCCTGAATCAATACTGTACAATCCCAAAAGATCCTCATAACTCATACCTGTCTCAATTTGTGCTCTTTGTTCTTGTTCAAGATCCATATCTTTTGACATATTTACGATAAAATATGCCCCTATTACCAATGCTATTATTATTAATGTTAAATAAACTGAACCTTTTTTATTCATCTTATTTACACCTCCTTTAATCAAAATATAAGTAAATTATACCAGCTGCATAGTCTGTTTTACATGGCAAGGGGTATACAAATTCATACGTATTTATGTTTTTCCTATTAAATGTTTCACAGAAACCTTTCTTGCTTGTTTCTGAATCAATACATAATGTTCTTTGAATCTGAAGAGACCATTTATTTTTTCCAAAAAAATCATTCAGCTCTCTTTGTGTTTCTGAAATTACATTATAGCTTATCCCTGAAATTTTAAAATCAGTCTCATTATAGCAAGTATAATATCCAAATAATTTTGATAAAGTCTCTTTTTTGACTGTTATCTGCAAAAAAAGATAAGGAGCTGTTTTTGAATAGATGTTTTTGTAGTCATTTGAGATAGCTTCAGTTTCAGTAACTGAGTATCTTGCAGATCTTATTCTTGAAAATACAAGCACAATAACAAGTACAATTATTATTAATGAAATAGAAATTAACTCAGATAACTGGCTCTTTTTTTTCATTGTCTGATATTTACCTGATTATTTTCATACTGTATATATATTAATTTTTTTCCTTTTTTAACAGAAAAATCATTAACCTTACACGGAAAATACGGATGAAAATAATCAGTTCCAATAATAAGTTTGTTTTGTGAATTTAAATATTTTATATCAAAATCAGAATCCAGTCTAAAGGTCAAATCCTTGTTTGCAATACAGGATTTTTTAATATTTGTATAAAAATCAGATATTTTTCCGATATATACATATAATTTAAATAATCCCGGGTTTGATATGCCTTTTTTATATTTTATTATGCATGGAAACGTTGTTGTTAATCTTCTTTCCAGCCATTCAGGATTATTATTTACCGGCCCGATTATCCAGGATTTTGTATTCTTAATATCAATAATTTCTGCAGTATAGATAAAATATAAATTCTGAGCACACCACGGATCCCTGTTTTTCCTGTCAAACTTACTTAATTTTTCAGCCTCAAATATAGCTTTTATTGGTGACTGGCTGCCTGATTCTTCAGACACTCTTCCCAACGCACCGCATTCAGGTGTTGACATGAACACATTCATAAAAGAATTTAATTTTGTGTAATATCCAAAATCTTTCTTAAGCTTGTTTTTTTCATACCTTGTTGAAAAAAGATTAAAAAAAATAAAAAATACAATTAAAACCATAAATATTGCAAATAATATCTTTGTTGTAAGAACAACTCCTTTTTTTTTATACATCTTTTTTTTTGAAATACGTTTTGATAATTATTAATATTAATATTGCAATAATTATTAAAATAAAAATTACATGCTTAAAACCTGATCCCTTATTTAAGGATTGTTCTGTTTTAATACAATCCCTGTCTTTATCGATACAATCCGGATCACAAATCCCATCGATATTATCATTGCATATATTATCTTTTAATGATGAAGGACAATCTTCAGGACAATCCAGGTTTGTTTCTGTTTTCTCACAAATATTATTACCGCATATTTTTTTTTTGTCAGAAACTGCTGTTGTTTTACTTAAAGAATCTTCTTCTGTCTTTTCAGTGTTTATTTTATTCTTCTCCTGATTTTTATTTTCCTGAATAATTTTTGCATCAGGTTCCTTTATCTCTATATACTTTTCATCAACCTCTCTGGAATCTGAATCATCTGATCTTGATTTAATTGACGAATCCAGACTGCTGTCAGAAGAATCTGTGTTTTTTGAGTCGGTTGTTCCAGAATCTTGGTCTTCTTTATCGACAATCTCATTTTCCTGATCTAATTCTATTTCCTGCTGATCAACTGGTAAATAGTCCTGTAGATTTTTTTCAGCAGACTGTAATTCCCAGACATCCAGTTTTGTGCATTCTCCATCTCTGTAGATCATGTTTTCAGGACAACAGTGGCCTGATGTATCACAAAATAATTCCCGGCTGCATTCACAGGAATTTATGCATTGATCTCCTTTGTCCCTAAGATAGATCTTTTCAACACAGCCAGATTTATTTATATATTCCGTAAGAAAGCTGCAGCTGTATCTGCAAAATCCTTCTGAACAGGAGCAATCTTCAGGCGATGTTTCACAGTTCTCACCGAGATCACATTCACAATTACCATTTTTCTCATGGGGACAATCAATATCATCCATTCCGCAGTCAGGATCACAAACCCCGTTTGTACCCCTGCAGTCAGAATCACAAATCGAATCATAAACAAGATGAGAATCAGGTTCACAGATATTGTCATCTGAAATTACGCAGTCAGGATCATATATTCCCCCGTTCCTGAATGAGTCATAACAATCAGGATCGCAAATCCCATCTATATCATTATAATCAATTGTCCTGTCCTTGTTTAAATCTATGCAGGAAAGACTGCAGATGTTATTTTCATATTCGTGATAACATGCATCATCACATTTATCTTCAATTGTGCAAAAAGGATCGCAGATATTATCATTAAGATTGCATTTTTTATTGTCTGTTATTAATAAATTTTTATTTTTAAGATAAAACTTTATTGTTCCCTGAGACTCTAATTTTGAAGGTAATACATTAATATTCCAGGCTGGATAATATTTGGTTATTTTCAGATCCGGATTAAATGTCGTCAATATAAGTTCGTTATTAGAAACCTCTATTATATAATCATTGTTCAATATCAGATTTACTGACAAATTAACATCATTTTGGTATGATTCAATCTGTTCAATAACTGAAAGGATGTTTTCTGCAAAATCGTCATAATATTCCTGTTCTGATACTTTTGCCTGGCTTAAAATGACTGATCTTAAACTTGAGATTGCAATCACTCCTATGACCATAAGACCAAAAACCATGATCATATTAAGAACAGTAGCACCTCTTTTATCCATATGAATATAATTAAGAACAATCTATATAAATATTTTTATGGATTTTCTCTGGAAATTCCATATCAATTATTTGTGTTTTTTCTAATTAATAATATTTATAAAAATATAATATTTTCACAATAGGATGAAAGAGACATATTACTGGGCAGACAAGATTGCTAAAAAAGTAATTAAAAGAGTAAAAAATTCTGATATTTTAAAAAAATTAGTTAAAAATAACAAATACGGATACTTAGTGTATGATGAAAAAACTCCGTCAGGAGTTATTCATATCGGATCTGGAAGAGGGTGGATTATACACGATGTAATTGCCAAAGCATTAAGAGACAGGGGAGTGAAAGCATCATTTGTGTTGTCAAGCGATGATATGGATCCTTTGGATAAGGAATCAAAAGAATTAACAAAAGAACAAAATGAAAAATATATGGGTGTTCCATTCAGATATATTCCAAGCCCGAAAAAAGGTTATGAAAGTTACGCAGATTATTATTTTTCACAGGCAACTGAAAAATTTGATGAATTCGGAATAAAAGCAATTCTTGAAAGTACAGGACAGGAGTATGAAAAAGGAACATTTAACAAAACAATTAAAATCGCTCTTAATAATGCTCATAAGATTCAAGATATTTATAAGAAATTATACGGAGATGATGTTGATGCCGCTAAAAGACTTCCCTTTAATGTAAGATGTCCAAAATGCGGAAAAATAGCGACCACTCTTGCATCAAAATGGGATAAAAAAAAGGAAAAAATATATTTTGAATGCAGGGATGATGTTCAGCCGTGGGCAAAAGGATGCAATACAAAAGCATGGATCTCTCCTTACAACGGCAACGGAAAATTTCCCTGGAAAGTTGAATGGCCTGCAAAATGGCTCTCAAAAGGAGTCATTGTTGAAACAGCTGGAAAAGACCATTTTACTAAAGGCGGCTCCAGGACAATCGGGTGCATGATTTCAATGGATGTCTTTAATTATCCACCACCTTATCCGTCAAAAGGATATAAAACCGGACCTGGATATGAATGGGTAACTGTAGGCGGAAAATCTATGTCAACTTCCCGAGGCAGAGGATATTCGTTTGCAGAGTCAACCGAACTTGCTCCGGCATCAATTTTACGGTACATGCAGGTTAAAGCAAGACCTAATGCTGTGATTGATTTTCAGCCATATGAATCAAATGATCTTATTTTATTGTATGAAAGGTATGACCGCACAGAAAGGATTTATTTTGGCAAAGAAAAAGTTGACAAAAAAGAGCAAGCAAAGCAAAGAAGAATCTATGAGTTGAGCCAGATTGGTAAGATTCCAAAAAAATTACCTCCCCAGATTCCTTTTACACATGCAGCTGTTTTAGCTCAGATTTTTAAAAGCGATAAAGATGTAATTGAAAATTTAAAAGAAACCGATCATCTTTCAGATAAACTCAGCACAAAGGAGATAGAATATGTTAAAGAAAGAATTGATTTTGCTAGAAAATGGGTAAAAGAATTTGCTTCTGACAGATATAAATTCTCATTGCAAAACAAAGTTTCTGATGACATCGTTTTTTCTGAAAAACAGGTAAAGGCTCTTCATCTGCTCTCAGAAAAATTAAAGGAAAGTAAATATAATGAAAAAGAATTGTATAATGAGTTTTATAGAATCTGCAAAAAGATTGATATTAAAACCAAAGAATTTTTCCAGGGAGCTTATCTTGCTCTTCTTAACAAAAAAAGAGGACCAAAACTAGCACCATTTATTCTGGCTGCAAAACAAAAGTCGATAGAATTATTCTCAGAAGCCAATGTTTCCAAAAGAAAAAATAAAGAAGAGAACATGAACATGATTGAGTTTGATGATTGGAAAAAATTAGAACTAAAAGTCGGCAGGATAATTAAAGCTGCTAAAATTAAAAAAGCTGACAAATTATATAAATTAATTATTGATATCGGAAAAAAAGAGCCGATCCAGATTGTTTCAAGTCTTGTTGATTATTATTCAATTAAAGAATTAATTAACAAAAAAGTCATTGTACTTGTAAATCTGAAACCAGCAAGATTCAAGGGAGAAATTTCTGAGGGGATGATTCTTTGTGCTGAAAATAAGGATAATTGTGTTCTTTTAAGTGTTGACAAAGATATTAAACCAGGAAGTCCTGTAACCTGAGTAAAATTATCCTTAATGAGGCATTTATAAAAATAAATTTAATAACTTTTGTATGGATGATGCAGATAAAAAATTATTTATTTATTCAGTATTGATACTGACAGGTATTTTGTTAATCTATTCTCCTATTCCTTAGAGTGTTAATTATTTTTTGTTTTATTTTTTATGAGCAGTACATATGGTTGAGCAAATTTTTTGCACTTTAACTTCTTGGAAATGAAGATAAAACAATTGTGAAATTTATTTAGTAAAACCATAAAATATTTAAAGAAAGATATAATCAAAAGAATATATTGGGGGACATATATTTTTACATGGTAAATCACAGGAATTTAAAATGAAAGACAAAGATATTTTTAACATTTTTTTCAGGGAAAAGCCGTCTATGATGCTTGTTACAATGAGGAATAATAAAAAAGAGATGTATGCATCTTACCTTGCAAAGCAAATTGATTGTACATATTCCCATGTTGTAAAAATCTTAAAAGAGATGCATAAAGCAGGTCTTGTTGAATTCCATAAACAGGGAAGATTAAAGCTTCTTAATCTAACAAAAAAAGGAGATGAAGTAGCAAAACATATTGATAAAGTCAGAATGATTTTTAAGGATTAAGATAGATTTTTTTTTACAGATTCTATAAATTCAGATTCTTTGTCTTTTAGAACATACCCGCCTGCAGCATTTTTATGTCCACCGATTTCAGAATCATCAATATTAATTACAATTTCTTTTAATATTTCTCTTAAATCACTATTTATTATATTTCCGGTTTTTCTTATCGATATTTTAATAATATTATCTGGTGTATAACCCATACTGATTATGTAAGTTTCCTGTTTAAAATTATTAGAATTTGATATTATAGAAGCAAGTGTTCCTATGATAGTATATCGAATATCATTTCCGGTATTTAATATGATGTAATTTTTTCCCTTAATAATTTTTTTGGTATCTTTATTTTCTTCATACCATCTGAGAGCATTTCCGATTTCTCTTCTGTATTGATCCATACATTTTATCGCTTTTTGTTTAAGGTCATCCCTATTAAGGCACGCTCCGATTCCAAGAGAGGCAGCATCCATTCTTCCGCATGCATTTAACAATGTTGAAAATTCTTTGGCATCTCTTGTAGGAAGATTTTTTTGTTCCTCAACTAATATATATCTTTTTCCCAGGATATCTTCAGGATTTTTTTGATTAGTTCTTTTCATAACAATAGCTGTTATCAGGCGTTGTTTTTGTTTTTCATCTAATTGATTATACTTTACCCAGTCTCCTTTAATTTTTGGCTTAATTTGGATCTGATTTAAGAATTGTATTGCGCAGGATTCAGAACCTGAAACACCGGGAATAAAAATATCTTTGTCATATGCAAGAAGTTTGAATAATGGTTTTGTTTCAATTCCAAACCAGTTTATTGATGTCTTTATTTTTATCTTGTTTAATAAAACAGCTTCTTTTAAAAATTCATTATTAAAACCTGAAAATCCAGAATTTTCCTGTGCATCACCAATTGCTCCGATAATCGGAAGATGACACAGTTCTCTGTTTTTTGGGTTCAATGCTTTACAAAACAAATAAACCACACCGCTTCCTGAAATTTCCTCAGATCCGTCAATATCATATAAATGAGGATTAATATGAACTGCTTTATTCTGATTTATTTTTTCAATAAAGTGATGATCCAGAATAAAGATTTTCCTGTTTTTTAAGTATTTTAGAATGTATTTTATTTGTCCAGATCCAAGATCAGAAAAAATATATGCCTTATATTTTTCTGAAGATAGTTTTATCACTTCTTTTTCAGTAAGCTGTGGAACAATAGTTAAAGAATACGATCTATTGTTCCTGTTTAAAGCGGAAATAAGCTGAGATGCTGAACAAAGTCCGTCAGCATCATAATGGCTGATAAGCCTTATTTTTTCGCTTTTTTTGATTAAACTAAACTTTTTTACAGCATTAATAATATCCGTTCTGAACTGATCATATTTCATAAGGTTTATTCTACTAACAGGTTAACATTTTTTGGATTATAATTCCATGAAGATGCCAGTTTTTTGGATTCTTTGTAATATTTTACTAATCTTCTCACTTTTGATTCTGTTAACCTTAGTCCCCTTATTGCAACTTTATCTTTTTTATTGTTTTCAAGGTGTTTTTGCAGTGCAACAACCTTTTTTAATAAATTCATAAGATCTTCAGGAATCTCAGGCAAAATCTTTTTCTCTACAAGAATCTTTGATATCTTTTTTTTTGTTATAAGTTTCACATCAGGAATTCCATACGTATCCCTAAGATGAAGTCCGATTTGTGAGGGTGTCATTCCCTGTTTTGCAAGTTTAACTATTAATAATTCTATTTCTTTTGGTTTATATCTTATCCAGCTGTGAATAACTTTTTTGCTGGGTTTTGTTGAACCTGATTTTCCTTTTCTTCTTGAATGCATTCGTGCCATTTTTAAACTCCGGGAGAACAAGTCTTAAGCTGATTCTCCAGTATAGGAATGTTAACAACAAACCTATCTCTTGAACTAATTGTTAGAAAAAAGGTTTATTTATAAGGTTTTTTATTCATGAATTATCTCAATAAAATGTTTATGAACATATATTTCAACATTGTTTTTTTCAGAGAATCTCTCAATCTCTTTAATATGGGCTTCACAGACCTCTCTTAAATCACAGTTTTTGCATTTTGTTGCTTCTATTTCAGATCTTTTTTTCCAGTCTTTACACGGAATTTCAAAGAGCCAGGTTATTTTTTTTCCTATTTTTGAATCTTTTCGTATTGTCTTAGAATGAATCTTTTTTTCATCAAAAAATCTCCCGATTGTATTGCATTTATCACACACAAAAGATTTTCCGGGATTTTTATGCTTATAGATTCTTGCATCTGATTCGCACTTAGGACATTTTATTTTTTTTCCTTTCCAGTTGATCTTTTTCATTGAAACATAATCACAGTTAGGACAGATCAGGGCAATTTCATTTTCAATACAGTCGTATCCGCATTTTGGACAGCTTGCCATATATCTATTAATTTGAAAAGGATTATTAAATGTTTTGGAGAAAAAGCCGTCCCTGCCGGGATTTGAACCCGGGTCTCAAGATCCGCAATCTTGCGTTCTGTCCAAGCTAGACTACAGGGACTTACTTAACCAACAAAAAAACTTAATCTCTTTATAAATGTATTATTTAAAAAATCAGAGAAGGTGTTCAAAAATGGATTTCTAAAAAGAAATCCATTACAAAAACAAAAACCTTTTATTAACCCTATATTTAATATGATTTATGAACTATAAACAGGTAATACTAATAAGACAAGACATCAAGCTTCCAAAAGGAAAAACTGCTGTTCAGGCTGCACATGCTTCTGTAGATGCAGTATTAAAATCTTCTGAAAAAAACATAAAGGAATGGAGGAAAAAAGGAATGGCTAAAATAGTTGTAAAAGTCAAAGATAGAAAAGAGCTTTTTAAGTTTATCCAGTCTGCAAAAGATGCAGGCCTTGTAGCCTCTGTTATAACTGATGCAGGTAAAACCGTTGTATGCCCGGGAACTGTCACATGTGGTGCAATCGGACCTGATAAAGAAGAAAATATTGATAATATCACAGGAGAGCTGAAATTAGCCTAATAATGCAATAAAAATATCTCCAAATGCTAATAATAATATTATGTTGACGACAAAATTAAGACCTGTCTCAAATATCATTTCTTCAGGTGCAAACATAAAAATTATATCAAGTCCGAGACAAATTATAAATTTTATTGTAACAAGAATCAATCCAAGTAATACAAAATTAACATCAGGATATTGAACAGCAACAAAATTTATGAGCAAAGTAAAAATTATTGAAAGAGTTGTATCTTTATCAAGTCTTGCTGTTAAAAGATCCGGAATGATCTCTCCTGCAAATATTAAAACCAAACCATATCCAAGCCCATAGGTTCTTGTTAAAACTAAACTTAAAAACACTTCAAGACCAGGATCAACACGAAACGTCAATAAGTTGATATTATAATTAATAACTCCGGTAAGAGCTGTTAACGTTAAAAAAATAAATATCCTGATCTCAAATATTAAAGATAAAATAAATGCTGTCAGAAACATTATCACAAGAATAGAAAAGGTTTTTTTGCTCATGCTTTTTTTTTCATGAGGCTCAAGACCCCTTCTTCTGTATTCGTCCTCTTTCATCATATTAAATAGGGTTTTTATCTATTTAAATTTAATTATATAGCTAAGAGATCTTTCATCCTATGAATTTCAATGAGGTTTGTTGCTGGCCTGCCCGGACTGTACAAACCTGCTGTAAAAAGAACAAGATCTGATTTACTGATCAATTTTTTTTTATATGCAAATCTTGAAGCATGAAGAATTTTATCATTTTTTGGCATATCCTTATATACTACTGAAAATATACCAAAAAACAAATCCAGTTTTTTTTTAACATTTTCTGAAGGTGTTATTACTATAATTATTTTATCCATCCTGAACCTGGATATCATTCTTGCAGTAAATCCGGAATTGCTTAAAACAACAATTTTATCAATGGAAAGAATTTTTTCAATCTCATAAACTGAATGACTTATAGCTTCTGTAATGCTTATTTTCTCCAAGCTTTTTATATCTGATTTTATCTCATTTTCCACTTCAAGTGAGATATTTCTCATCTCTTTTACTGCATTAACAGGATATTTTCCTATTGCTGTCTCTGCTGAAAGCATTATTGCATCAGTTCCATCTATAACCGCGTTTGCAACATCACTTGTTTCTGCTCTTGTTGGTGTCTCTGAATTAATCATAGACTGAAGCATCTGTGTTGCAGTAATTACTAATTTTCCTTTTTCATTGCATTTTTCAATTATCTTTTTTTGAATTAAAGGTATTTTCTCAGGCTTGATTTCTGTTCCGAGGTCTCCTCTTGCAATCATCACTCCATCTGATTTTGTAAGAATTTTATCAAAATTATCCAGTCCCTGTCTGTTTTCGATTTTGGCAATGACACCAATATCAGAACGCTTTAATTTTTTTTTTAATTGCTCAATATCTTTTGTCGATCTTGTAAAGGATAATGCAATATAGTCGATTTTATGCTTTATTGCAAACTTTATCCCTTTGATATCTTTGTCATGAAGAATAGGAAGATTAAAAAAAACTCCATTTATATTTACACTTTTTGCATTTTTTAAAACCCCGTCACATAAAAATTTGAGTCCCAATAATCTTTTTTTTTTAAAAATTATTTTTGCTTTAAGTTTTCCATCATTAAAATAAATAATGTTTCCCTTTTTTACTCTATTATAAAAATCAACATCAAAATAAATATCATTTTCTTTTGTAAAACCAATCTTAATAAGATCATCCTTTGAAACAATTTTTGTATTATTGGTATACATTCTGACTTCCGGACCCTTTGTATCTAAAATTATTGTTAGGTTTTTTATT
Organism: Candidatus Woesearchaeota archaeon; assembly: GCA_014729915.1. GTDB lineage: Archaea > Nanobdellota > Nanobdellia > Woesearchaeales > GW2011-AR15 > WJJD01. The sequence continues at coordinate 33,366 of WJJD01000155.1, forward strand.
TTACGCAAATTAGTAATTAATTTTTCATAATCTATAAATCGTCCGTGGGAAAGATTGATACGTGCACAATCCATTCCGTTTGAAATCATCTCTTTTAAGATCTTTAAATCAGAACTGGCTGGTCCAAGAGTACATATTATCTTTGTTTTTTTCATCTTTGTTTTCTTATTGGTATGTCATTATCTTTAAGACAATCCATCACCCATACAACCTTAAGATCAAGCTCTCTGGCTATTTTTTGCATACTATTTTTATTCTGATACATCTTAATTATTTTTTTTCTGATTTTTCGTTTGATATTGGCTTTGGGTCTCATATTCAAAATAACACTAATTATATTTATAAATTTGTCTGATTTTTATATAAATTGATGTCTGAAGAAAAAAAAAAGGTAATAAAAGAGATTGACGAGTTTGAAGAAAAAGTTGAGCGTGAAGCTGAACTTAAAAAAATCCTTCAGTATGTAATCCCTGAAAAAGAATTTAAAAAAACCGCAGAATTTGTAAAAGACGGGTTTGATTATGTAATTGAAATTGAGGAGTTTTTCAGAAAAGACTTCTTTTTTGACTGGCTTCCAAAAAAAATAAAAAAATACCTTAAACTATTAATCCCATTTGTCCTTATGTTTATTGTACTATATCTTCCATTGGACATAAACAATGAAATTAAAAAAGCTCTTGCTCTATTTGTCTGCATATCATTTTTATGGGCTCTTGAATCAATAAGTATGATTGTCACTGCTCTTTTCATTCCTGTTCTTGCTGTCGCACTTGGTTTAATTAAGGATTCCAACCCGTTCTCTTCATTTTCTAATCCGATCATTTATTTATTGCTTTCAGGACTGATTATAGGGATGGCTTTCCGAAAGCATGGAATCGACAGATATCTTGCACTTAAAGTAATGGCTTTTTCAAAAGGAAGCATAAAAAGACTTCTTTTTTTTACAATGCTTATAACCGGACTTCTTGGTATGTGGATGTCAAATACAGCAACGCTTGCGTTAATGATTCCTGTAATTCTTTCTATATCAAAAGAGATAAACCAAAGAACAGAAAAAGATTATACAGCTATGCTGCTTTTATCAGCTGGTTTTGGCGGAGCTATCCTCGGTCTTTCAACTATTCTCGGAGGTAACCCGAATGCTATTACTGCTGCTTTTTTAAGAAATATTTCAGACTTTACTTTTTTTGACTGGACTAAGATCGGATTTCCCGTATCAATAATTCTTTTTATGCTTGCGTATTTTATCTTTATCAAGATGTATAATGTAAAAGAGGAAAAAATAGATATTTCCAACTTGATTTTGAGTGCAAAACAGCAAAAACTAAGTGTTGATCAGGAAAAAGTCCTTTTGATTTTTCTGCCCACAATTTTTCTTTGGATTTTTGGAGGAGAACTTTCATCTTTTTTAAAACTTCCACTGGATTTTTACAGGACCGAAGTTATTGGTCTTTCTGCATCAATTCTGCTTTTTGCATTCAAACTTTTAGAATGGGAAGATGTAAGAAAAGTTCCATGGGAAATTTTTCTCCTTGTAGGCGGAGGACTTACTCTCGGGCAGATTCTCATTGACTCAGGAACATCTCTTTATATTTCTGAGAAGCTTTTTATTTTATTTCAATACTTTCCAAAATGGACCGTAATTTTAATTATTGTTTTTTCTGCAGTCATTTTGGCTAATTTTGTCAATAATTCATCAACAGTTATTATCCTGGTTCCGATTCTAATAAATTTATCATCAATGCTCGGGATAGAAAAACAAGTTGTTGCAATAGGTGCTGTAATGGCTACAGCAATATCTCCTCTAACTCCAATTGCTATCCCTTCTTTTTCATTAATTTACGGAACGGGAAATGTTTCAAGAAAAGAGATGGTAAAAACAGGCTTTATTATATCTATATTTTGCGGTGTGATACTTGGCGCTATCCTGTTTTTAATAAATGAAATATTTTATTAATCTAAAAAAGATTTATTTTTTTTTAGATTTCTTTTTAGCTTCTTCTTTTTTCTTTGCTTCACTGTTTTTTGTTTTGCATTTTTCACAATACAAAGAACCTGCATAACTAGGATAGAAAACTTTTTTACAGATCAAACATTTTTTTCTTACTTTATAATTTTTTGCCATTTTATTTTTCTGGAAAAATATTATAATTATAAAAGTTTTGGAAAAAAGTGTAAACTAATTATCAAATTGAACAAAAGATAATTTTTTCAAACTTCTGTGGGAATTTAGAACATTCTTTTTGTGATCAGAAGTTATTTTTTTACAATCCCTTAGTTAGGGATTGTGAAAAACTCATCCAAACGCAAATCCTTTCCCGTTTTCACAGCCATTTGTAGCATATAAATCATCATACGGTAAAGAAGAAATTGAATTTGGTTTATACGGGTTACAGTTATATTTTATTAGCCTGCAGGAGCATTCGTTTTCTTCATAACCTTCTGCCTTATCTGGGTTGTTTATTCCTCCTAAAGGATAATCAATACAATACCTTTTTGTATCCTGGTTATATTTTTCACATTTATAAACTTTAATTATATCCCATGCCCAATAATCAAAATTTGGTGGATTATTATCAGCATCAACATAATGATGATAAGTTGCTTTTGCGCATGTATCTGTAAGTTTTTTTACTGCATATGTTAGATCTGCTACATCTTTAGACGCAATATATATGCTTCCTTTTTCTGATAAGCTTGGTGAAAGGCTAGTATCATAGCATCCTGTACTAGGAATAATGTCTTCACGAATATTATTAATTGCATTATTAATTTCAGGAGTGTTTGCACAGCAAAGAGTATAATGCTTTTCAGTTTTTGAAACTTCTTTACACCTCTCTACATAATTGCCGTTTTGTGTATCAAAATTACATAAATTATTGTTGGGTGTAAAATCAGCATAATGGCATTTTTCATGGCCTGTACCAGAATTTCCCATCAAGGTAATTGGAGAGGTATCGCCATCAGTATAGCAATTTCTTTCAATTCCTGATAACTTACTCCAATCAGACCAGGCTATACTGCTCCAGTCAGACATCCATGCATGAATATCTGAAAAATCCCTGTTCTGCCTGTAAGTGTCATATTCCCAGATTTCACACACTCTCCATCCATCCTGGCAATTGCTTTCTGCATTTGAATATGTAACTAAATTATTGCAGCTCACACATTTTCCATCTGATAATACTGTCCTAGGTATGCCATATTCACATCCATAATTGCATCTTAAGTGGCTCTTGCAATCAGGATCATCGCAATCAACTAAATTATCACAGTCATTATCTATTCCATCATAACAGAAATTATAAACATTCTCTATTTTAAATTGTGAACTGCACTGGTCTATGCATTTTTGCTCAGGATTAATTATTTGCGAGCAGGTATCACAGGCATTTCCATACTCATCTCCGTCACTGTTTTCCTGGTCAGGGTTATAAATATAAGGGCAGTTATCATCAATGTTTAAAATATTGTCAGAATCTATATCCCCATCACAGGCATCTCCTTTCTGGTCATCGTCAATATCTGATTGATCATAATTAAATATATCCTGGCAATTGTCACATGTGTCTCCAATTCCATCGTTATCTGAATCCTCCTGGTCAGGGTTAAAAACAAGCGGACAGTTATCTTCCTCATCAGGAATGCTGTCATTGTCTTTGTCAAAATCACATACATCTCCTATGCTGTCATTATCAGAATCTTGTTGATTTGGATTATAATCATATGGGCAGTTATCGCACATATCTCCTATGCCATCTCCTTCAAATACTTTGCATGCGCATAACCTTTTAACTGTTCCGGCATTATAATCACATTTTTGATATTTGGTTGACTCAGTCCTGTAGTAGCAGGTTGACCCATCTTTTTCTGCTCCCGGAAGATGCCAGTGCCAGCTTGGATTTTCTATTATTTCAGTTGCTGATTTACAAGTGCAGTCAGGAACAAAGTGCTTTAATATTGAACATTGTTCATCATCATTCCAGAGGGCTTTTCCTTGTGCATCACCAAGACACTCTAACCCATTATTCTTTTTACAGACTTCTGTGCATGGGTCTCCCCCAAGATCACTATAAAACCAGCAATAATTATTTTTAAAATAACCTCCTTTTAAAAAACATTTTTCTTTCTGAAACTCTAAACTAGGCAGATCAGAATCAAGTTGATAAGGGTTATATATTTCAGGGCAATTATCACAAACATCACCTATTTTATCCATGTCAAGATCTTCCTGCATTTGCTGGCATTCATCTTGACATTTGTTAAATGCTATTACTTCAGAGACACATTGTTCATTGTTATAAGTTCCTCTAAAGCAAGTTCCAACTAAAGGCCCATTTGCCTTTTTTTGACAATTATCACATGCATCTCCAATACCATCATTATCATAATCATTAATGCCTGAAGCAAGACAAATAAAATTATTGTTTTGATAATCTGTAAATTTACCAATTAAGCAATCAGAATCATCACAGTCTCTTTTTTCATAACAAAAATCCATGCAGCACCCAATACCTATATTATTTGACTTATTATAACAATTTATTTCATCTTCACTGCAGGTTTTCGTGCAGGTTGGAAGTTTTTTTCCAACACCCCAGTTACAAAATTTATCATTATCCTTATCTTTGCATAATATGTTATAAGAGCTAGATGACTCAAACGGAGTGATTATTTGGACGAGGTCTAGGTTTTCAACATTTGTCTTTAGGTTTAAATATCCATATTCCCCCCAGTATTTACCCCAACTCTTTTCTTCATCTACCATAGACATTGGACCCCAACTATTTTTAAAAATCCAGATTGTTTTTCCATCATTATTATCTATGTCATAGCCAATTAATGTCATTGAATGTAAAAATGGAATAACTGTTGCCTCTAAAGGGCCATATTTAATGATTTTTTCTTTAATAAATTCCTCTGTTAAACCACTGTATGCAGTATGGTGTGCATAATCATCAAAAGAAATTGCGTTTATTCCATTATTAATTAACTCTGAACAAGGAACATCCTTAAAATTATTTGGACAGCCATAATCTTTTGCAATATATGGCATAAAAGAGCCTTCAATTATGCATTTATCTGATACAAACTTTATCGAAAGCCATGTACCTCCTTCACAAGATCCAATGTCCATTTTGTAATCATTATCATATCCGCAGGATAGTAAATATTGTTCAGAGAGATTAAGGTCAATATGCTGGTTATAAAATAGGTTAAATACAGTTTCAATAGAGCCAACACTCCCAAAAGCCCAGCAGCTTCCACACATACCTTGATCTTTAACATCAGTAATCCATCCATCTGATGGAATAATATAAGAACCAAAAGGATAAGTAATTACTCTTGGTGAATCATAATAATCTGAATATGACTTATTTGCGCCATGGACACTTCTCCAATCCCATTTTTCAGGAAGATTATTAACCTTGTTTGGATTTAATGGTTTGTTATATGGCCCGGACATATCAAATATTCCTCCCTGATAATATTCATAACCTTTAAGGTTTGGTAAAATCCTTACTGCTATAACCTTGTTTTTGATATCCCTAATATCCCCGTTTTGATCAAAGAATACATCTTTTCCGAGAATTATTTTGGTCTGATTTTCTACATTAATAAGATAAAAAATGTCATCATTGTTTTTTTGAAGAAATGAGCCTCTAATACTATTATTCACTAAAAATAAATTAAAATATCTTTTTTTGTTTTCATACATTAAACTAGAAAACATAGTTTGTGCAGGGTTCCATCTTATTCCATTTTTTTGTTTATTTTTTAAGATATTGTTAAATTTTTCATTCTCATGTATTTTTTTTTTTCCCTGGATTAAAGATGCTATTTTTTCATTTGACAATAAGTTTTTATTTGATTTATCTTCATAGGTGATTATTACTGAATCTAAAACGATTGTTGCATCTTCTATTTCAGCTCTTATTGAATCTAACACAATGGGCTTAAAAATACAGCTCTCATCACAGTATTTTTCAAATTTAATATTTACATGATTATTATTAATTAAAGGATTAGCTTCAAAAATAATATATTCTTTTACTAACCCGTCACCATTTTTTCCTCTTAATACAAGTCTAGCAAGACTTGTGTAATTATTATTTAGACTAAGGTATCCATTTACTCTTAAAGATATAATCTTTTTATCTAAATTTCGTATAGTGTTTGTATCAATTAAATCTACAAATCTAACCTGTACGGTATTTGTGAATGTCTTTTTGTTATTTGTAATATTCCATTTATTGTTTATTACAGAGTTATATTTTTCCTCATTTTGTTCTGATAATTGTGATGCTATACTTGCATTCAGATATTGTTTTAGTGTTTTTAGATCCTTAGAATCAAAGATACTATTATACATTTTTTCAAATTTTAAAGGAGGGTTATATTCTTTTGTTAACAATTGTTGACTACATTCACTTAATCCACTTTTATCAATTATTATCCCATACTCATTATAATTATACAAAGTTGATCCGCACTTGTACTCATCAATTTCTATATCTTTATAGCAGTAATACTCTCTTACATATTCAGTTCCATCAATTGTTGTAATGCAGTCATTATATATCCTGCTGCTATCCACACATGTTCCATTTGTGAAGATTTCAGCATTTATTTCTTTAGAATAATCTGAATTATGGCAATTTCCAAAACTCTTTCCTTGTTCTTCTGTTATGCCTTTTGTTATTTCACAGATTGCGCAGTATCCTGTTTTTTTTTCTGCAGTGCACTCATATTCTGGGCTTATATAGCTTCCTAAGCCCTGGCCGCAGACTAAGTCTAGTTCTTTGTTAGGCTCATCTAATTCTATGTTGCACCATGACCTCTGCTCTCCTGTCAAGTCATGGCAGCTGTCTTTTAGAACGCAGGATAAGGGAGCTTTTTCTTTATTATTGCTATTATTGTCACAAGTACAGGAAACAGTTACTCCTTTTCTGGTTTTTACTGGAGTGC
>WJJD01000156.1 GCA_014729915.1 Candidatus Woesearchaeota archaeon
ATCAGATGCTCTGGAAAAAAGCATCTCAGACATAGACAGTAAAATTAAGATAGACATAGGATAAGAAACAAAGGATATAAATTATTATCCAGATAAAAAAATTCCATTTTTTTATATCATAGCCTGCCATCGGCTCCATCGGAAACAATTCAATAAATAGGATCATCTGGGCATAAACAAAACTCATCTGTAAATATATGCTTGGATTAAACAAATTTAATATATAACAAAAAATCACAATCAAATAAGTAAAAAGAGAAATCACTAAAGACCCTTTTCCAAATATCTTTTCATCAGCTTCATCCTCATCCAACAAAGTATAGGAAATCATCGAAAAAGTATTACCTAGATAGGTGCTTGCAATTGTTAAAAAAGTACCGAATGGCCAAAAAACAAATTCAGACCTGAGTTTTTTTTTAAAGCAAAACACAAGCCTGACAAATTCCCTTAAAAAAGATATAATTCCGATAACAATCAGATTTACAATAAACAGGCTTTTAAAGTCTGAAAAATCTGAAACCCAAGTCCAGGTCTGGACAATTGCAAAGATTCCGACAAAGAGTATAAAAGCAATAATCTCAGAAAGGCTGATGAATTCATGAGGTTTTATTTTATGCACTTTCTTTTTTGTTGTTGTTTTCCCTTCTGTTTTTTTCTGGAGAATTTTTGAGGAGATAAAATCATTAAAGATCTCAATCAGCGTGTTTGAAAGTACTCTCCACAAATACAATAAAAATATGCTCAGCAAAGTCGCAGCAGCCGGAATATATTTTTCATCCATGAACTTTTTTAAAGGGGACCTCTTGACAGCATTATTCTCAAGCATAATATCTTCTCTCTCAGTGTAAACTACCAATGCTCTGGAGCCATCGTCTAAATTTCCTGATCTAAGGATAATCGGACTGAATTTCTTTGTTTCAAATGAATCAATTGTCCCAAGGTTCTTTGTAATCCGGTTTGTTTTTTTGCTTCCAATAAGAACAAGGGATTTACCTTCTATTTCCTCCTGATTGTCATCACTGATAATTTCAATTCCCTGGAGCTCAGGGCTTTGTGATTTTATCATATTAAATAGGACCTTATCCTCAATTCTTACATTTTCTCCTATAACAATTTCAATATTTTCTTTAGGGGTTCCTTCAAAAAAATCTTTAAGATATGCGCTGATCTCATCGACATTTTCAGAAATGTCATCAATAGATGCTGCATCTGCAGAATATACAAGAATACAGAAAACAATCAAAAAAAGATATTTTTTAAGTTCCATACAAAAAAGGGAGAATCATTTAATATAAAAATATTTATATTTTTTTTAAAAGACCTATCTCATTTTTTATCCTTTTTGAATATCCTTTAAGGCCAAACACAAGATCAAACTTTTTTCCGAATTCAAGCGCAAGACCTGCCCGGATAATTCCTACCGGAGTAAAGAATTTTTTATCAATTGATTTTTTTCTGTTTTTTTGATGGTATTTTTCATATTCATCTAGTTCTTTTTTATGCTTGTTAAGAATTAACCTTATTTTTTGGATGGATTTTATATTCATATCCTTAATCTCTTTACTTAACTTAAAATATGCTCTTTCCTGTTTTTTGTTCCATTCTTTCTTAAACCAGGGAAAATATTCCAGAGAAAATTTGTATAGATTAACAGCTGTTATAGATTCGTCTGCGATAATATTTTTTTCTTTAACAAGATCAGAAAAACCCATATGTATATCTTCAAAAGTGCAGTCAGCAACCTCAAACATGCCTGCCAATGAAAAAATCTTTCTTAGTAGCTCCTTGTTTTTTTCTTCTTTTGCTGATTTATAGTTTAGATAATGTTCAATCTCAGCCCATGCCTCCTGCAGTATTGTTCTTATCTGGATTTCACATACATAATCTTTTAAGCCTGAAAATTCAATAAAGTCAGTTCTGTCCTTTGGAAGCTTGACAAGCATGTGCAGCGATAAATAACCGAATTGGTCATATTTTTTTGCTGTTTTTTTGTCAGTAACCTCAACTACTTCAAATTCTTTTTCAATGATTTTCCTGATTTTTTTAATCTGGGACAAAAACAGGCAGATTATCCTGCAGCCTGCAATATCAGTACACTGTAAAAAAGGATCTTCGTATCTTTTCCTTTCGATTTTTTCAAAAAAACTGGAATAGTCTTTAACCCGTTTGTTCATGGAATGGACCTTTATGTTGTTTTTTTCAAGAGAAGTATTTAATATAAGATATACTATATTAAGAAGCCTTTTGTATCTCGGAAGCCTTTTTTCATAGACCTTTCTCAATTCAATATTGTCAACAATTATTTCTCCGATACTTGTTTTTTTGCCCATGAATATTTCGAAATTGAACTAATTTTTATTTTTTTTTTCCTTTTTCGTCTTTTTCTGTATTTTTTTTATATCCTTATGAACACCTTTTATAACACGATGTTCAAATTTTGGATTTTCCCATAAAAAAAAATTCATATACATCAAAATAAGGCTTAATATTCCGGTGATAAAAAAGATAGAAATCAGGATAATAACAAACGGCCGGGCATCAGACACATTAGATTTCAAATAGATATTTATGTTTTCAAGAATTTTCCTGAATTCAAGATTTACAATTGCAAGCCTTATGAGAAATATGAATACAACGCTTATTAAAAAAAGGAAAAGATAGATAAGTACAAGGCCCAGCCTTTTTAATTTCTCGATTTTTTATCCTCCAATGGATATATTATAAATTTTCAAGTTTAAAAATTTTTTTAAAAGGCAAAAAATTACTGTTTTAAGATGAAAATCAATAAAGTCCAGCTTACAATCATTCTTGCAGGTGTCTATATATTCCTTCAGATGACTGCAGATATTGCTGCTGCAAAAGTGATAAGCTTAGGCGGTTTTATCATGGATGCAGGAATGATTTACGCATTAACATTCACATGGAGGGATTTGATACATAAACAGCTCGGGAAAAAGGCAGCACAGACTGTGATTATTCTTGCAGGAGTTATCAATGTTCTTATGGCCTTATATTTCATATTCGTAACATCTCTTCCTGCAGAATCAGGATGGGCACAAGCAGGAGGCCAGGTTTCCTGGGAATTTATTTTTGGATTGGTTCCAAGGATTGTGATAGCATCAATAATTGCCGAGGTTGTTTCAGAGCTTATTGATACAGAAGTTTATTCATGGTGGACAAGAGGGATCGGAAAAAATAAGCCCCAGTGGTTAAGGGTTGTTGTATCAAATGCCATATCAATACCTATAGACAGCATTATTTTCCCGGTGGTCGCTTTTTCAGGAGTTCTGGGAACAAGTGCTATGATAGTTATGTTTTTTAGCAATATTCTTGTAAAGGCTGTTATTACAGTGTTGTCTTTCTGGATGATTTATCTTGTTCCTGAGAAAAAGCTGTATTACTGAATCCACTTCTTTTTCAATTCCAAAAATCTATTTTCATCTATAGAATTCCTGATCTTCTCCATCAGCTTCATCATAAACCACAGGTTATGAATGCTAGCCAGCCTGTAATAAAGAAGTTCCTTGCTTTTGAAAAGATGCCGAAGATATGCTTTTGTAAAATTTTTGCATGTATAGCATCCGCAGGTTCTATCAATTGGTTCTTTAGAATTCCTATTAACTGCATTTTTAATAGCTATCCGAAACTTGTTTTTTTTTGTTCCTTTTTCTTCAGGAGAAATAAAAACATAGCCGGACCTTGCAAGTCTTGTTGGAGATACGCAGTCAAACATGTCAATTCCCCTCTCTACACTTTCAAAAATGTCTTCAACAGCACCGATTCCAAGAAGATGCCTTGGCTTATTGTAATCAAGTTCAGGAATGCTCCATTCAAGAATATCATGCATGTCTTTTTTAGAATTTCCTAATGAGCCTCCGATACAAAAACCATCAAAATCAAGTGATGAGATGAATTTAGAACTTTTTTTCCGTAAATCCTTAAATTTTCCTCCCTGGACAATTCCAAAGAGTTTTTGTTCTGTCGTATGCGCTTTTATACATCTTTCAGCCCATGTATGGGTCCTTTCCATTGCTTTCTTATTGTAATCATGATCATGCATAGGTGATGTGCATTCATCAAATGCTAAAATGATGTCTGCACCAAGATCCTCCTGGATCTTAATAGATTTTTCAGGATTCAGCCTATGTTTTTTTCCATCCAGGGGAGATTTGAAAGTCACACCATTATTATCTATTTCAGCAAGATTTTTTTTCTTTTCAACAGGTTTTTTTGATCCTGCTTCATCAGGGAAAATATTTCCTATCTTTCCGATGTTGTGCTCAAGCCCGAATCCTAAAGAAAAGACCTGGAAACCTCCTGAGTCAGTAATTGAGGGTCCGTCCCAGCCCATGAATTCAGATAAGCCTTTGTGATTCTTGATCAGTTTTTCACCCGGTCTTAAATGCAGATGGTATGTATTTGCAAGAACAATCTGGGCATTCATTTTTTTAAGATCATCAGGACCTACTGCTTTTACAGTAGCTTTTGTTCCGACAACCATGAAGACAGGAGTTTTAACTTTTCCGTGTTTTGTTGTCAGTAAACCTGTCCTTGCTTTTGAATTTTCATCCTTTGATACGATTTTGAAAAACATAGAAAAATGAAATTATCTAGTACTTTTAAAACTCGTGGAAGTATAGAGAATTTTGAAAAACATCAAAATTCTTTAAGAAGAATTTTGAATTATTATCTATAAACATCTGAAAATAGAGATCAAATTATAGGTAATTCAAAGTTCTCTATACTAAAATGAATTTCTTTTAAGAAATTCATCAATCATATGATTTATATAATTATTTAACATACTATTTAATTGCGAGCAACAGGAGACAGGAATATTTTGGATGAATTCTGTATTAGTTTCTGCAATGTTGTTGAGAAATACTGCAGATACATTGTCGTATCAGGATTTGTTGCAATAAGCTCAGGAAGGGCAAGAGCAACTGAAGACATAGATATGATAATTGACAAAATACCTTTTGAAAAATTCCGGATACTTCATGATGATTTAGTAAAACACGGTTTTGTATGTATCCAGTCTGATTCTTCAAAGGATATCTTTGAATATTTAGATGATAATTTAGCAGTCAGGTATACTTACAGGAATCAGCCGCTGCCTGAGATGGAACTAAAATTTGCAAAAGACAATTTAGACCAATACCAGCTTAACTCAAGAGTAAAACTGCCTTTGACAGGACTTGATATCTGGTTTGGAAGTATTAACATGAATATATCATTTAAAGAAGAATTTAAAAGGTCAGAAAAAGACTTAAAAGATGCCAAACATCTCAGGACAGTGTATCCTGAGAAGGTTGATGAATCTGAGATAAAGAAGATTAAAAGCATGATAAAAAGGTTAAGATTATGACTGATGAAATTGAGAGATGGGCAAAATTTATGAAGGAGAATCCTGATAAATGGAAAAAGATCCATACAAAATTTATAAACGCACAATTTGAAAAATCTCAGGAATTCATTAAAAGATTATTAAAAGAACCAAATGGGAAAAAAAATAATCAAAGCATACAACATAAAAAACCTTAAAGGATATAAGGAGCTTCTTGAGTAGTTTCTATACAGTAACTGGAATTATACAGTACAAGTTTCAGGAGGAGAAAATTTTCGTCATAGATTGTTTGAGTTTCAAAATCTTTATAAATGCACCATATTTCCAAAAAATATATGATAATACCTATCAGATGCTGGAGCTGCGGAAAACCCATTGCTCATCTATGGGAAGATTTTCTTATAAAGACTGAAAATAAGCAGAAAAATATGAAAAAGGCATTAGATGAGTTGGGTCTTGAAAGATATTGCTGCAGATCAATGTTTCTGGGTCATGTTGATCTTTTAGAGACTGCAGCACAGTTTAAGAAAAGCTGATTATTTTTTAAAAAAATTCTTACAAATATTTATATATAAACAAACCTTTCCATTTTCTTATGAACTTGAAATTTCTCTTAATTCTGCTCAATTGAGCTAGTTCATTGATTAATAAAATTTATAAAAAAAATAAGTTATACAAATACAAAAGGTGGTTTTTGATGGTTAACTGGAAAAAAATTCAGGAAAAATGGAATAAGAGATGGGAAAAAGAAAAAATATTTGAAGCAGTGCCTGAAAAAGGTAAAAAGAAATTTTTTGGAACATTCCCTTATCCTTATATCAATCTATACCCTCATATAGGGCACTTCTATTCATTGATGAGGCTTGAAGCATTAGCCAGATTCAAAAGAATGAGAGGATACAAGGTATTGTATCCGCAGGCATGGCACTGTACAGGTTCACCAATTGTTAATGCAGCAAATCGTGTTAAGGAAGGGGAAGAGCAGCAGATTCAGGTCTTAAAAAACATGGGCTTTTCAGAAGAAGAGATTTCTAAATTTGAAAAACCCAGGCACTGGATAGATGTATTTTCAGAAGGTTGGGAGCAGGATCTGAAAGAAGCAGGCTGCTCCATTGACTGGAGGAGAAACTTCATAACAACCTCATTGAATTCCCATTACAATAAATTCATTGAGTGGCAGTTTAGGTCCCTTAAAAAAAAAGGATTGGTTGAAAAAGGAAAAAAACCAGTTGTATGGTGTCCGAAATGCAATCAGGCAATAGGAGATCATGCAAGAGTCGGTGGAGAGGGAGAGACTCCCCAGGAATATACTCTGTTAAAATTTAAATTTGAAGATTCTTTTATTATCTGTGCTTCATTAAGACCAGAAACAATTTACGGTCAGACAAATATCTGGGTTGATCCTGATGCAGCATATGTTAAAGTAAAAGTTAATGGCAAAGAAAACTGGATCTGCAGCAGACAATGCGCAGAAAAGCTTAAGCTTCAGGACAAAAAGATTGAAATTGTTGACAAAGTTCCAGCAGCAGAGATGATCGGAAAATATGCACATGCTCCGGGAATTGACAAGGAGATAATAATTCTTCCAAGCTATTTCTGTGATCCAAACATTGGTACAGGAATAGTAACATCTGTTCCAAGTGATGCTCCTGATGATTATATCGGACTTAGGGATCTTAAGGAAAACAAGGACTTAGCTGAGAAATTCGGCTTGAACTGGGAGGATATTAAAAAAATTGAAGTAATTCCAATCATAGAAACAGAAGAGTGGGGAGATGCGGCTGCAGTTAAGATAGTTGAAGACTGGAATATAAAAAACCAGCACGAACGTGAAAAATTAGAAAAAGCAAGAAAAATAGTCTACAAGGCAGGCTATCACACAGGAAACATGAATAAGAATTGCGGGCCTTATGCAGGTATGCCAGTTGAAAAAGCAAAAGAAAAGATGAAAAAGAGCCTTTTACAAAAAGGAAAAGCAGATCTTATGTATGAGCCCACAGGAAAAGTGATATGCAGATGCCTTTCAGAAGCAAAGATTAAGATTGTTTCTGATCAATGGTTTTTGGTATATGGGCAGGAGGACTGGAAACAGAAAGCGCATGAATGCCTTGACAGCATGGACCTGTATCCTGAGAAAGTCCGTTCCCAGTTCGAATATGTTCTGGATTGGCTTAATGACTGGGCATGCACGCATGAATCAGAGTCAGAGCTTGGAACTCCTCTTCCCTGGGATAAAAAGTGGGTGATCGAATCATTGTCTGATTCAACAATTTATATGGCATATTATACAATAGCGCATAAGATAAAGGATATTCCCAAAGACAAGATTGATGACAGGTTTTTTGATTATGTGTTTTTAGGAAAAGGAGATAAAAAAGATATCCCTGTAAAAAAAGAAATCTTGGAGGAGCTTAGAGAAGAATTCTTATACTGGTATCCCATGGATTTCCGTAATTCAGGAAAGGACCTTATCCAGAATCACATGGCATTTTCAATATTCAATCATACAGCAATATTTCCAAAAAAGCACTGGCCAAGGTCATTCGGTTTAAACGGATGGGTTACTGTTGACTCAAAAAAGATGTCAAAGAGTCTTGGAAATGTGATTCCTGTAAGAGAGATGGTCAGGGATTTCGGGAGTGATGCATCAAGATTTACTGTTCTTTCAGGAGGAGAAGGTCTTGATGATGCAAACTGGGACACTGAGCTTGCAAGGACCATGAGGGATAAATTGAAAGGAATATTGGGTTTTGCAAAAGCAAACTATGATAAGGGAATATATGAAAAAAGGACAATTGACAAATGGATGGAAGCACAGTTAAACCAGATAATAAAAGAGACAACAGGATACTATGAAAAGACTCTTTACAGGAGTGTTATACAGAAAGCATATTTTGATCTGCAGAGAGTTATAAAATGGTATCAGAGAAGGACAGCAGACTCGCCTAATAAAGAAGTCATGAACAGGGTTATTGAGACCCAGCTTCTTTTGATGGCACCGATAACACCTTTTATTGCTGAAGAGACTTGGGAAGCGATCGGCAAAAAAGGACTTATCTCGACAGCAGATTGGCCCGAATCTGATAAAAAGATTAATCAGGATTTAATAGTGCTTGAAGATATCATTGAGACGACATTAAATGACATACATTCTGTCTTAAAGATAACAGGAATAAAAAAACCTAAGAAGATAACACTATTTACTGCACCGGGCTGGAAATATAAGTTATTTAAGAAGTTGAAAAAAGTTTTGGAAAAGACAAGGAAATTTTCTGACATAATGAAAGAAGTTATGAAGGATGGCACCATAAAGAAACATGGAAAAGATGCAACAAAAATTATCCAGAAGCTGATAAAGACAGGAAAGTCAGTTGAGAAGTCAACAAGTGAGAAAGCAGAGTTTATAGCAGTAAAGGAAGCAAGAGATTTTTTCTCAAAAGAATTTTATGATGCAGAGATTGTTGTAAATACAGCTGATGAATCAAAGCATAAAAAGGCAAACCAGGCAATGCCAAACAAGCCGGCTATACTTGTTGAGTGATGAAAAAACCTTTTGAAGTGTAAAGCTCAATTTAACAATTAGAAGTGTTTTAAAAAAGGTGTGGACAGCGATCCTGATTTCCCGTACAGAGTACAGTACACACAGGAACGTCGGCTGTTTTAACTTCTGTGTTCGAATGGGAACAGGTGGAACCCAGCCACTATGACCGTCCACTCTATCCTGAAAAAAATAATTATTTATAAAATTAACTCAAACCAGATTCTCAGCTTCCATTATGTCCTGCTTTGTATGTATATGTTTTTCCTTATTTGCACTCAGGTGCCCGTTAAGCATCCCTTTTTTGGCCAGTACAGGAAAGATATCCTTTTCAAGGCTTTTACCACTGTACTCTAAAAGTTCAGGCTGCGCAATAAATATGCTTGAAAAACCAAGATAAATATCTGATCCTTTTGGTTTCTGTTCAAACTCTAAAATCTTTGACCCTTCTATCTTTACAACACCTTTTTTATTTGGATTTGGAGTTGTAGTAAGCATCAATGTCGCAATACCAGTCTTTTTTATATGAGTATTCCAGAGCTCTTCAATATTTATCCTGTTAAATAAGATATCACCGTAAATCACAAGAAAAGTGGAATTGATCCTGCCTCTCAAAAGCCTCAATGAATCAGCAGTCCCCTGGGATTCCTGTTCCTCAATATAAGTAAGCTCCACCCCATATTTTGAGCCGTTCTGCACAATATTAAAGACCTTTGTTATAATCTTGTGCCTCCCGACTATGTAGATGTTCTTAAAGCCGTCCTCCCTCAGCTTATTAATTGCATGCTCAATAAGATATGAATCCTTAATTTTTGCAGTAATTCTGAATTCAGAATTAATTGCAAGGAGATCTTCAGGCCCTCCGGACAGCAAAACCGCATTTTTGTTCTCACCCAATGCCTTGTTTACAAGAAGCTCGATTGCCTGGGATCTGTTTCTTATATAGATTTTATCAATGATGTTGTCTATTTCTTTTAAGGTTTTTCTGTTCATTGTAATAGAGATTTTCTTTTTCATAATGAAAATGAAGACAAAAACTTATATATAAGTCTATCGCATAAAGTATGATGTGAGTAAGATATTTAAAGCATTTGAAATTACACTCTTTACTTGAATGAGGTGTTAGAATGAAAATATCAGTAATCGGATTAGGATATGTAGGGATGTGCCAGGCAGCGGGACTTGCAAAATCAGGACATGATGTCATCGGTGTGGATATAGATAAAAAAAAGATTGAAAATATAAACAACAAGATTCCCCCAATATATGAAAAAGGGCTAAAAGAGCTATTGATAGATGTTGTTCCTGATAAACTTCAAGCAACAAATAATCTTAAAGAAGCAGTACTCAAAACAGATTTGTCTTTCATCTGTGTAGGAACACCGTCAAAAAAAGAAGGCAGCATGTCAATGGTGCAATTGAAAAATGTTGCAAGAGATATAGGCAGAGCAATAAAACAAAAGGAATCAAAGCATTATGTGATTACTAAATCAACAATTGTGCCCGGAACAAGTGAAGAAATTGTTATAAAGACAATAGAAGAGCATTCCGGGAAAAAATTTCCAGACGATTTTGGGGTTGGTATGAATCCGGAATTTTTAAGAGAAGGAACAGCAATAATTGATTTTTTTAATCCTGACAGGATCGTTATTGGTTCTTCAGACAAGGATACAGTTGAAATTGCTGAAAAGATATATAGGGAATTTAACTGCGCTATACTAAAGACCTCATTAAAAGAAGCAGAAATGATCAAATATGCAAGCAATGCTCTGTTAGCAACTAAAATATCATTTATAAATGAGATCGGAAATATCTGTAAAAAATACAATATAAATACGAATCTTGTTGCAGAAGGGGTGGGACTTGATTCAAGGATTTCCCCTAAATTTCTAAGATCAGGAATTGGTTTCGGTGGTTCATGCTTTCCAAAAGATGTTAATGCCATTGTCTATAAGGCAACAGAATTAGGATACAATCCAAGATTATTAAGAGCAGTTCTAGAAGTAAATAGGGACCAGCCCTTAAAGCTTCTTGAGATCCTTGAAAATCACTGTCCTCTGAAAAACAAAAAGATCGGTGTTCTCGGCTTAACATTTAAGGCAGGTACTGATGACATAAGGGAAAGCCCTGCATTAAATACAATAAAGGAACTCTTGATGGAGGAAGCAGAACTTTATATATATGATCCAAAAGCAATGGGAAAAGTAAAAAAGATATTTCCGCATCTGAACTATCTTGATTCAGCAGAAAAAGTAATAAAAAAATCAGAGATAATCCTTATTCTTACGGAATGGGATGAATTCAAAGAGCTTGATTATGGTAAGAAGCTGGTGATTGACGGAAAGAATGTATTTAATCACAGTAAACCTGAAAATTATGAAGGAATATGCTGGTAGTTCATTGTTTTTTGCACAAAGAGTGAACTAAGCCTGAATTTTTTATGGACACAGTCCTTTGTTGAAATTGAGCTCGTTTTGCCCTTTGACTTGCATAACAATGAACTAAATGCTTGAAAATATCTTTCTTTTATAAAACTTATGAAACAAACATTTATAAATTGTTTCAGGTTTTTAAAGACATTAAAATGAGAAAAAAGCAGACATATATAATCCTGTTTTCACTTATACTTTTAGTATTATCAGCCTATGCCCAGGAATCTGTGGAAATAAATTTTTTTTACAGTACAACTTGTCCTCACTGTAATGCAGAGATGGAATTTTTACAGTCCATTGAATCAAAATGTGAAAAAATAAATATAAATTATTATATTGCATCAGAAAATCAAGATCTTCTAAAAGACCTTGCTGAGCAGTACAATACAACAACATATGCAGTTCCAAGGACATTTATCGGAAAGAGAGCATATATCGGCTTTTCTCCGGAGGAAGGGGAGCTTGAATATAACCCGGTCTATAAAGCCTATACAGGTTACTCGAATGTCATTGAAAAGCATATCAATAAGTTAAGAGACATGGATACAATATCGGATAAAGAGAATAAGACTTGCAAACCTGAACCTGTAAAAAAACCAGGTGAAGAATTCAATAAGAACAGTTGGATATTTCTTTTAATTGTTGCATATGGTCTTACTTACTTTTTTTTCAAAAAAAAACTTAATTCAGACAAGATAAAAAGATTCTGGATTTCCGGATTCATCTTGATAGCGATAATATCTTTTTTCATTTTCTTTTCATCACAATCTGAGGTTGCAATAAAAAATTTTGCACAGCAGCTTCCTTTCCCTTTTTTTGTCACAATAATAGCATTGGCAGATGGTTTCAATCCCTGTGCATTCACAGTATTAATTATCCTTCTGTCGTTATTGACTTATACAAAAAGCAAAAAAGACATGACAATAATTGGGATGACATTTATCATAACCTCAGCAATAATGTATTTTCTTTTCATTATAATCATGGTTTTGGTTGGTTCATGGGCATTGGAAGCATACGGATCAACTATACTTGCCGTATTAGGAATAATCATAACTATTGCTGGATTAGTAAATGTCAAGGATTTCTTTTTTTTTAAAAAGGGGGTATCCCTTACAATCTCAGATCAGGAAAAATTAAAAATAACCAAAAAAGCAAGAAAAATAGTGAACCAACTTAAAGATTCATCCACAAAAAAGGGATTTTTTACAGCACTTCTCGGGACAATTCTTCTTGCTGTATTTGTAAACATGGTTGAGCTGGGATGCACGGCTATACTTCCAGCGGTATACATGGCTTCGTTAGTTAAGTCATTTGGTGAATCTGTCGGAATTGCTCATATTGTATGGACATTTTATTATTCCATAATATACATCTTGCCTTTGCTTGCAATAATGCTTGTTTTCATTTACTCTTTTAAATCAACAAGGATTAATAAAAAACAGGGAAGGATTCTTAAATTAGTTTCAGGCATTTTCATGCTTACCTTTGGTCTGATAATGCTTTTTGCACCAGAGCTTCTCGTCTTCGGCTAAATAAAATTATTGTACATTTTTCAATAATAGCTCTGCTTCCTATACTTTTTTAAATAATAGGTGAATCTTTTGAATTACAATGATAGAAGTATGTACAGTAGGCGGTTATGAGGAAGTAGGAAAGAACATGACTGCTGTAAAATATAAAGATGAAGTGGTTCTCTTAGATATGGGGCTTCAGGTTGACAAATATATTAATGTAAGTGATGAGATGGAAGATAATCGTATTCATTTTAAGACTCTCTTAAAAGGTGATGCAATTCCTCGAGATGAATTTATAAAAAAATGGAAAAAAATGGTCAAAGCAATCATTCCTACACACGGACATCTGGATCATGTCGGTGCCATTCCTTACATGGCACCAAAATACGATGCAGAAATACTCTGCACTCCTTTTACATCAGAAGTATTAAAGGCAATACTTGCTGACAAGGAAACCAGCATAAAAAATAAGATAAAGACCCTTAATCAGGATTCTGTCTACAAAATATCTGAAAACATTACAATTGAATTCATAAATACAACTCATTCAACTCCCCATACCATAATGGCAGCTGTCCACACACCAGAGGGCTCTGTTCTTTACTGCAATGATTTTAAGTTTGATAATTTTCCTGTAATAGGAAAAAAACCTAATTTTAAGAGATTAAGAGAACTTGGCAGTAGAAAAAAAATAAAACTTTTGATAATGGATTCTCTGTATTCTGGAATGGCAAGAAAAACACCATCAGAGTCCATTGCAAGAGAGATGCTCAGAGATGTTATGCTCGGTGTTCCGTCAAAAGACAAGGCAGTTATCGTAACAACATTCTCTTCTCATATTGCAAGATTGAAATCAATAATCGACTTTGGAAAAAAGATGAACAGAAAGATTGTTTTTCTTGGAAGAAGCCTTGCAAAATACACTTATGCAGCTGAAGTAGCAGGAATAGTCAAATTCTCAAAAAATGTTGAAATCTGCTC
Source organism: Candidatus Woesearchaeota archaeon (assembly GCA_014729915.1). Lineage (GTDB taxonomy): Archaea > Nanobdellota > Nanobdellia > Woesearchaeales > GW2011-AR15 > WJJD01. The sequence goes on from WJJD01000156.1 coordinate 13,816, forward strand.
ATATAAATCCCAGATCAAAAAGAAGCTTAGGGAAATAGAAAAAAAAGGCCGTGACAAATATCTGATTGTTGCAACAGGGCACCAGGGAGAGCCCAATGCTGTTCTTTCAAGGATAGTTGACAACAAGCTTAAATTCAGGCTTTTTAAGGAAGACCATGTCATATTTTCCTGCACAGTGATTCCCAATCCAATAAATGTTGCTAATAGGGATATTCTTGAAAAAAAGCTTAAAAATCATAATGTGAGGATTTTCAAGGATATACATCAGTCTGGCCATGCATCAAGAGAGGATCATCGTGATCTGATTCATATGGTTTCTCCTGAGCAGATAATACCTGCACATGGTGATATTTCAAAGACTTCTAATTTAGTTGACCTTGCTCAGGAGCTTGGATATGAATTGGGTAAAACAGTACACCTGATGCAGGACGGAAAAAAGCTTGAGATATAATCCAAATATTTAAATATTTATTAGTTTTCATATTAATAAGAAACATCGGGGGGATGGACATATGAAATTAACCTTGGCTGATCCAAAATTATTCAAAGATAGTGTTACAATAATATCAGATCTTGTTACAGAAGCTGAATTTTCAATTTCAGAAGATTCTATTGATCTTATAGCAATGGATCCTGCAAACGTTGCTATGGTAATCTTTAAGCTTCTATCGAGTGCGTTTGCGGAGTATGATGTTAAGGAAAAAAGAAAAATAGCACTAAATTTAAACAACCTAAAGCAGATATTAAGAAGAGCAGGCTCAAATGATATTCTCACAATGGAGCTTTCAGATAACAAGTTTAAGCTTACATTAAAATCAAACACAACAAGGACATTTTATCTGCCGTTGATTGATTTTGAAGAGCGGGAGCAGAAAGTGCCAGAGCTTGACTTTCCGATTTCAATCGAAACTGATGTTTCAGTATTAAACGAGGCAATTGAGGATGCGGACATCGTAGCAGAATCAGTAAGTTTCATTGCACAGAAAAACAAGTTTACGATATCAGCAGAAGGGGATCTTTCCAAAGCAAAGATTGAGATTGTTCCTGATGACCAGACAGAGATAACAGCAGACACTGAAGATGTTATAAAGTCAAAATACTCAGTTGAATACCTTAAGAAACTTATCCAGGGAAGCAAGCTCTCGCCAAAGGTTGTGATAAATTTCAACAAAGACTATCCGTTGAAGCTTAATTATAAGGTGTTAAACAAGCTCATGATGAACTTCATCCTGGCTCCGAGAGTTGACAATGACTAATTATTTTTTAATTGTTTTATTACATTTGAACTAAATTTGTCCTTATCAATAGATTTTATCATTTCAATTGTCTGATTGACCATCCTGAATATAGATTTTGCTTTTTCCTTATCCGATGTTATTTTAATTAAACTCATTTTATTTTCAGATATCCTTTCAATATAATACCATTAACAATGTTATTTTTTAATTCTTTACTTAGTTCTTTAAAAGAATTATTGTATAAAATATTTATCTTTCTTTTTATACAATCTTCATATTTTTCAAGTTCTAGATCAATGGATTTACTTTGCACAAATAAGTCAATATCACTTTTTTTTGTATCTTCTCCTCTTGAAGCGGAACCAAACAAAACAACAACCTCGGGCATACATTCTTCATCTATATAGTTAATAAGATCTGATTGATATATTCTTAGTTGTATATCTATCTTTTTCAAGAACTTGAAATATTCATTATCTCTGTTTGCTATGTATACGGGGTAGTCATGTATTCGGTGGGATTTTTCTATTATTAGTTTTTCTTTTTCTAATTTTTCTAAATAGTTTTTTACAGAAGTTGGTGCTAAAGATATCTTTCTGCTTATTTCCCTTAACTGAAAACCAGTGCCTTCTGGTAGAGGGTTGTCAAAAAAAACTTGTAATACTCGATATTTGTTATAATTTTGTAACATATGTAATAAAGTTATTACAACTATTATATAAATATTACGTTTTATGGTGTGGAGGACAGTCAAACAATTAAAACATACTAAAATTGAATTTCATAGAACCAGATTTTTAATGATTATTGATAAATTTCTTTGGACTAATTCAATATGGACTGAACCCTATACCGATTCCTATAGAAAAATAGAACTTTTTATTTAGGAAAAACATTCTAGAATTTAGGGTTTTAATCTGAGAACCTAGTGCAGAGTATAATTTTTATTATTTTAATTAAAGTCATTTTATTTTCAGATATCCATTCAATATAATTCCGTTAACAATGTTATTTTGTAATTCTTTTCTTAATTCTTTAAATGATGCATTGTATAAAATATAATTTTATAACATATGTATTAAAAATCAAAAACTATTTAAATATCGGTAATTACCGATATTTAATGAAACAAAAGATAAGATTTCTAAAAGCTCTTGCAGATGAGACAAGGATGAAAATAGTGCTGCATCTTTTGGACAAAGAAAAATGCGCATGTACAATCTATCCTGTTGTCGGAAGGGCCCAGTCAACAGTTTCAGAGCACCTGGCCATACTTGAAAAAGCAGGAATACTTAGATCAAGGAAAGTCGGAAAGAATATCTGGTATGAAGTTAAAAGCAGAAAAGCGCGAGAGATATTAAAGATTCTTGATATTAAAAAAATTTGAGGTGATAAAAAATGAAGATTATTGTATATGGATCAGGATGTGCAAAATGCAAAAAATTGTTTGAACTTACAAAAACAGCTGCAAAAGAACTGAGGATAAAACAGGAAATAAAATATGTGACAGGAAACAAGGCCATGCAGAAAATAATTGAACTAGGAGCGATGCAAAGTCCGGTCCTTGCAGTAGGTGATAAGATTGTGATGACAGGATTCACACCGGATCTGTCAAAAATAAAAAAACTCATCCAGAATTCATTAAGTGATTGAAAATGGACATATTCTTCCCGATTCAGGTATTGGCAGATCTCCTGACATATTCAGTGCTTGGAATAAACACTGAGTCATATGTCGGAAGTGCTTTGAACTTTTTTATCTACGACATAATAAAAATAGGTCTCATGCTTCTTGTAATAAACTATGTGATGGCAATAACAAGATATTATCTTCCGATTAATAAAGTAAAAAATATACTGACAAAGAGAAGATGGTTTGGCCTGGATTATCTTTTTGCAGCACTTCTTGGTGTTATAACCCCTTTTTGTTCCTGTTCATCCATCCCTCTGTTCATAGGGTTTACAGGTGCAGGCATTCCGTTAGGAATCACCTTTGCATTCCTGATAAGCTCACCTTTGGTAAATGAAGCCTCTCTTTATTTATTTCCAGCATTGTTTGGTATAAGAGCAACATTGATTTATAATGCTGTAGGGATAGTTGTTGCAATACTTGGGGGGATGCTTATACAAAGGCTGAAACTTAACAGATACATAAAACAGGAATTATTAAAATTCAAGTCAAGAAAACAGGTTGAGGAAGAACATGGAAACTCCTTAAATTTTAAAGAACTAACAATCTATTGGTGGCAGGATGGGTGGATGATAACAAAACAGGTTTTTCCGTATGTGCTATTAGGAGTAGGCATAGGAGCAGTAATTCACGGTTTTGTACCTGCCGGAGTTATTGAAAAGTATCTTGCATCAAGATCCTGGTGGGCTATTCCTCTAGCAGTAATATTCGGTGCCCCTCTTTATGCAAATTCTGTGAGTGTTGTTCCGGTCATGGAAGCTTTAGTCGGAAAAGGAACACCTCTTGGAACAGCTCTTGCATTTATGACATCTATTGTAACTATATCAGTACCGGAACTACTGATCCTAAAGAAAGTAATGAAATGGCAGTTATTGGCAGTTTTTTTGGGAATAACAGTCCTTGGCATAATTATCATGGGTTATATTCTAAATATGGTCTTATGAATTTCAATTTGATTTGGTTATTCTCAAATTTTTTTTTCTTTATCAACTTTAACTATTTTGTTAATAGGGTACAGTCAAGTTTTCTGGGTTTTTATAATTTTATTTTTTCAAAATTTTTTTTGGATGTTTTTGTCAACTTTAATTCAATTATTAAAATTATTATTGAAAAAATAAATCGATTAACCTTATCAAACTTGACTGCACCAGTTTATAGAAATATTTTTATAACTGAAAATCTGTTGGATGATTAATGACTCTTTATAGTGACAGTCCTCTTGTAGGTATAGTTGTTTGTACATATAACCGACCGGACAGCCTTGAGAAAGCATTAGATGTATTAAGCCGACAGGATTATCAAAACATCCAGGTTGTAGTAGTAGATGACTATTCTGAATGTTCTGAAAAAAACAAACAAGTCTGTGAATCCTTTTCCGGAAAAATAACTTATCTGCGTAATCAAAAGAACATGGGTATTTCTTATACAAGAAACAGAGGAATTGAATATTTACTGAATGAAACAGACGCTTCTCTTATAACAATGCTTGATGATGATGACTGGTGGCCGGATTACAGGCTGACAAAAGGAGTTAAAGTCATGAAACCTGGTGTGGGAATGAGTTATGGGATCCAGAAAATGGCGGATGAAAATCTGAGAACAATTCATGAATATCCATGCAATACAAGTTATTGGAAAGTAAGGCTTCGTGCTTTATTATTTGGAACCTTTTTTTTCCCTGCAAAAACCTATATGTTTAATAGTGATTTCTTAAGAGAACTTCAGCTGGAGAATGGTAATTGGTATTGTGATTATATCTGCAAGGAAGATATTGAATTAGGGATCAGAGCACTATACCATGCGCATTCAAAATCTGAATGGAGAGTAGAATATATTGATAACTTATTAGCTAAATGGGTGCAAAAAAAAGGTCTTAAAAAATTTTTTACACGATCTTATCAGGAAAAAGATTGGAAGTATTTTTTGAATATGCTTAATAGTTATTTGTCTCCCCCGATGAGTCAATTGGTTGCTGGATTATCTCCGTTCACAAGAAGCCTTCCTCATTCTTTAAGATTCGGCTTTATTTAACCTGGAATTTTCTCCCTCTCAATGGATTGATCAGATTAACAGGAGCAAAGTCATCAGTAAGGATCTTCTCATCATTTGTACTTATTTCTTTGTCATACAAGTTCTTGAAATACTCGCTATCTTTAACTTTTTCAGAATCAGATGCAAGAATGATCACATTTCCGGGAAGGTCCGCACCTAATAGAGGGATTACATAAACATTTTCAAATACAGATCTGATTGTTTTGTATTCATACCTGAAAAGCTCTGACAATTCTCCTTCTATGGCCGTTACCATGTTGAATGCAACAACTCCATTTGTATCAAGCTTCTCTTTTGTGAGGATAAAAAATTCCTGTGTCATCAAGTGAAAAGGCACATATTCTCCAGAGTAAGCATCAAGAACAATAAGATCATAATCCGGGCTTGTTTTTAAAAATTGTCTTGCATCTTTAACATGTATATGCAATCTGGAATCATCAGGAACTGCAAAATATTCTTTTGCTATTCTTACAACTTCAGGGTCTATCTCAACAACATCAATACTGATATTGTCATATTCCTGCAGGAAATTTTTTGGTGAAGACATACCTCCTCCACCCACGAACAACACATCATTAATATCAGGATTTATAGAAAAAGCAGAATGAAAATAATAAGGATATCTCATTTTTGTCTCATTGGTGTTGTTTAAAATCATAGAACTGTGCTTGAGATTATCAAGAAAAAGTACCCTTTCTTCTCTTCTCCCTTTATCCTCAGCAACAACAAGATGATAATAAGCAGTGTCTGTTTCATATATTGTTTCGTATTTTAAGCGGTTTACAGCACCGGCAAAAGAATTATTGATACGGATCATATTTGTCGGAACCAGAACAATAATGACTAAAATTAAGGGAAAAATTATCCATTTATTTTCTGATCCGAAAAAATACACGCAAATAAGGATGATTCCTATTGATAATAATATATTTGTTGTCCCGATAGAAGGTATTAAAAAAAATGTTGTGAAAAAGGTTCCTGCTATGCTTCCCAATGCAGAGATGAAGTATTGGTAGCCTGCCTGTGTTCCTAATAAATTTATTTTTTTTACCTTGAGGCGTAAAACAAAAGGAGGAACCATACCCAGAAATATGCAAGGTATACCTAGCAGTGTAACAGATGCAATCAACGGTCCGTAAGTGATATCAAAGCCGGAAAAAAAAGGAAGAAGCCGCGGACTAAGGTAAGGGATAAGAACAATAGAAAATCCTGATAAAAGAACGATTCTCCTTAGGTAAAATCTTGATCTATAAAGATCAGAAAATTTTCCGCCGAGAAAATATCCGGCTGAAAGACCCACAAGAACAACACCAATCAAGCTTCCCCAAACATAAATCGTGCTGCCGAAATATGGAGCAAAAAGTCTTCCTGCGGTAATCTCCAGGCTCATTACCACAGCACCTGCCAGGAAAAGAATTAATTGGATGTACATACTTTTGAGGAAATAGCTCTTATTTTATATGATTATCAGTATAAACAGATTATAAATTTATAAAAGAATATTATTTTAGTTATGAACAGATGAGCCTAAAAAAACTCTTTAAAAAAATAAAAGAATACAACCAGTTAAC
>WJJD01000003.1 GCA_014729915.1 Candidatus Woesearchaeota archaeon
CCAGGAGCATGAGCCTGCGTATTTTTATGTTTTAGATGAGGTTGATGCAGCACTTGACAAGAGAAATTCTGAGAGGCTTGCAAGCCTTGTCAGAAGGTATACAGACAAGGCTCAGTACCTGATAATATCTCATAATGACGGTGTTATTTCTGAAGCAGACAACCTGTATGGTGTTTCCATGGACAACAACGGGATGAGCAAGGTTGTTAGTCTGAGGATATAGGTTTTTTATGATTTGGTTTGATAGGTGCTTTGTTAAGGAAGGTTAAGAATCTGTTTTACAAGGTCATTTACAACAAGCGGGCTTTCAGCTGCACTGACAAAAGTTTCAGCTCCTGACTGTTGATAATTTCTTGTAAGTTCCTGGATTTTTTGCTCATCAGCTAGTGATACAGCACTCATTCCTACTACTACTGTATCAGGTGATAATGCTTTTACCTGCTGAGCACAAAGATAACCATGGTTTGGTGTATCATCTGGATGTAGATTTGTATCAGTAATAACTAGATCATATTTATATCCACTTTGTATTTTTGTTAATAAATCGCTACATCTTTCATAAGTATGAATTTGTCCTGAGGGTATATTTAAAAACCCCAGAAACTCTGCTCTAGTTTCTGAAAAATCAGGATTATCATCAACAATTGCAATATAGGTTTCTTCAGGATCCCGAAATCGAGTTGAATCTGATGATGTGCTAGATTCAGCTCCTTCTGCTGCTCCGGCAGCATCTGATGTCCAAACATACGTGTCTGTAACATTTCCTGTGGCAGGATCAAGATATTTAACAGGAATCTCACCTAATCTCAGTCTTAAATTTTCAAGAGAAGAAGGTCTTTGTTCAACAGTATCTAAAAAATAGTTCAAACCATGTAAAGACAAATCATATATTAACCATCCCACTGTTGCTCCTGCGGCATAGGCTCCAATTGATTCTAGAGCTATGACTGGTGTAGCACTAGTAGGTATATATGAGGCGCTTTCAGCTATAAATGCAAGCGCACCTGCTCCGGCCAAATCAATATTTCCATTTACAGCAATATGGTTTCCTGCATGATCATACCATGTTGTTGCACCCGGAGCCAAATATACTTCAGAAGTTGAAGGTGTTACTACAGAACTATCTCCATCATCTTCAGTTTCTTTCTCAGGGCAGTCTGAGTTTCCCATCACAAGAAACCCCCCTAAAGCTGAGACTACACATACAAGAAAATTTCTTCTGTTCATTCCTCTGTTATATTGATATACCTGGATTGCAGACTTTACTGCATTCTTCCATTTATGAGCATTATTAAAAGGATTTAATCCTTTCAAAGCGATTTCAGCAGTCTTTGCAAATGACCTGTCTTCAAGTATCTGAACCATTGAATCAACATCCCTTACAGGCTCTTTGCTGCAGTTAATAGTCCCTGTTTTACCCCATAGAGCTTCTACTAAAGCATAGAGAGGTTTAGAACTTGATTTTATAAGTTGTACTGCATATTCAGAACAGGAAATTTCATTGCTGCATGCAGTTTTTAAAGCAGGAGATATATTTTCCCTGTAACCCTCTATCAGATTCAAGAGCAATTTTTCAAGACCTGAATTTGTTTTCTGGCTTACTCTCTTTAATAAATCTAAATTAAATCTTTGATAATTTATTGTATTAGTATTGATTGTCATGAAGTTCCCTCCAAAATGATTTTTTTAAAAAGAACCAGATAAAAACATAATTATTTTTTTACATTATAATTATTATACATAATTATATAATTATGTTTTCGAAATATTTTTAAATAAGATGATTTCCCGGAAATCCTATGAAAAGAAAGATTACAAAAGTAGGGCCTGCAACATTGGTTGTTTCTATCCCAAGCAGGATTGCAAAGAAATATAATCTTAAAAAAGGAGATGAAGTTGATGTTTCTGAAAAGAACAGGAAATTGATTGTCCAGCTGAAAAGAGCTGATGAAAAAAATAAGAAGAAAGTAATAAGTATAGACTCGTATGAAAAATTCATGTTCAGACAGATCACTATGCTTTATGTACAGGGCTATGATGAGATAAAAATAAGGTTCAAAAATAATAAGCTGCTGGAAAAGATTGAGTATATATTAAACCAGCTTATAGGCTTTGAGATTGTAAATATTGATAAGAATTCGATACTTATAAAAAATATTGCATCTGAAAATGATGGTGAATTCGACGTAATCTTGAGGAGATTATTTTTAATCATTAAATTGATGGGAGAACGATGTTGTGATTTTTTAAAAGACGGAAATGAAAATGAGTTAAGGAAAAATATCGAGACTGAGAAGCTTTCTAATAAATACACTTATTTTTGTGAGAGAATCCTTGTAAAGAAAGGCTATAAGATTGCAGAAAAGACAAATTTTATGTTTGCAATTGTCTGGACTCTTGAGCAGGTTGCGGATTCATTTTTTGAAATTTCTAAAATATTGATAGACAATGAGATATCTCTTAATGAAACAACAAAGAGACTTTTTATTGATATCATTAATGTATATACTGATTATTATAATTTGTATTATGATACTGATTTATCCTCGATGCATAAAAACAAGTTAAAGCAGGATGCTATTTATAATAGAATAATAAAAGGCAGAAGAAGATCAACTAATTATGATCCACTATTCTTTCATCTGATTTCTTTAATAGATAAGCTTAAACATTTAGCGCAAATAACTTTTTAATAGGATTTTATTGGATCAGTTATTACTTTTTATGAAAAATTATTTCATTATCGAGATTATAAGATTACCAAGAGAATAAACAAGAAACATTGTCAATATTGTTCTTATGACTCTAGCAGGGATTTTTCTTAGATCGAGTTTACCGGAAAAAGATAATTCGATTGTATACTCAATCAGATATCTTGAAATCATAAATAGAAAAGACAATAAAAATATATCCAGCTGGTTAAACAAGGGGATCAGAAAACAGAGAAATATCAGAATTACAGCTTTTAAAAGGTGTATTGCCTTAATCCTGCTAAAAATAATTTTACTGGTAATACTGAAAATAACAATTATTAAGCCATGAAAAGGAGAATAAACATAAGAACAGAATATAATAGTCAAATCTATAAGTGAAATCGGAAAATTAATTCTGTATGTATTTACTGTATGATCTTTAATAACAATCAAAAAACAGAAAAAGATCACAAAAATTATGTTTTTATATAAGCTAAACAATATTAAAAATAATATGAGGAAAGGAACATTTATCACAATAATTTTTTTTAAATTAAACTGCTCAATTTGCTTAATGCTGATCTTCATGTTACTGCCTCTGAATATATTGTGTCGTTAATTTCAAATAATGTTTTTTCCCTGAAAAATTCCGGAGGATTTGCTAAATTTCTGTAATTGTCAATAATTTTTTGAAGGATTTCCAAACTGTTCTTATCATCAAAATCTATTACCTCTTCATCTATTAGTTGTCCTATACACTCAGGCTGGAGCAGTTCTGAGAGAGATTGATATGCATGATATGGCATTACAACTCTAACTTCTTCTGGTATATACGTGTCATCATTAAATTTGCATGTGGAATAAAGAGCAGTATACGCATTCATGACTAAACTAAACTGAGTTCTATCAGGATATAAGTCTTGATATTGTTCGTAACCCAGGTCAAAAAATTCTTCTCTTGATATTGTTGGATCAGGATTTGTGGTCATAATTTTGACCATATCAGAAACATCGTAATCTGGCCTATTAAAAAATATATCAATCACACCTAAACTCTTATTCGGATACTTGGTAAAGTTTTTCAGCCATCTGTCAGTTGAAACTAGTTCATTACCATATTCACAAATTATTGTGATTAGTGGTTTGATAAGTTTTTTGATTAATTCAAGATCATCAGGTTTGTAATATGTTCTGATATCATTATTTTCTGTTTTTTTTTCCAAATAATTCAGAGAAAATCTTGTTAAATTCTTTTGTCCCAGCAAAGAATTTTCTGTTGCCGGAAATTCCTGTTCTAAAGCTGTCTCCTGCAGGATACGGGCAATTTCAATCATCTGTCTGTATTCTTTTTTTCCGATCATTTCCCTGCAATTAGGAATCGGAAGCTGATTCAGAGCATATTCAAGCAGATCATGACCCATATATTCAATATCCATCCGGTTTTTCCCATCTTGTGTACTAATACAATATATCACTGGAACCCGAAGTCCTTTCTCTTCTAATCTATCCCGATAATTTCTTATTTGATCTGCAGATAATTTTTCAACGAGTTCTCTCTCCTCAAATTCTACTTTAGATTGGCTGAAAGGTCTATTTAACCGGGTTTTCTTTGGACTCTCTGATTGACTTCCAGCATTTTGTCTGGTGCCATAAACTCTTTTTTTATCTTGAGTAACCTTCTTTTCCTGAGCTTCAATCAATTTATCCAGTTCTTTTTGATTTTGTGCAAAAGGTCTTCCAAAATGTTTTCTTGCATTTCTGTAATCGATCAGTAATTGAACATTATTTAACAGATCAGGATCGTTATTAAAATATTCTAATGCAGTATCATCCATATCAATCCTTGCTGCAAAGTATCCTGCTTCGTAATCTCCTTTTTTTTGTGCTATTTGCTTTACTATAATTTTTGATTGGTTTTGAATATTTGCTAACCTTTGTCTAAATCTTTCAGGATGATACCCGATATGATCTGCAATCTGATATTCTTCTTTTAATCTGTCGTAAAGGACTATAATCTTGTTCGGACAAGTATCTGAAAATTTTTTTTTCCCGGTAACAACTTCATAATCAACACCTAATTCATCTGATATTATCCGGTCATATCTTTCAAAGTAATATTCACATTCCGCCATTTCTTTTGCTAAACTTGCTGTATCAAATTTATTTTTATTTTCTGCCATTGATATTCTTATTTTTGTTCTTGCAAATTTGTTATTCTTGGTTTTTTCATATAGTTTGGCTATGTTTTTCTTAAATAGTTCAAAGTCAAGTCCGGACATATAAAATGATGTTGAGACTGGTTTTTTAAATTTTTCATCAATAATTAAAAAGATATCTTCAAGATCATTTAATACAGGATCTATGGTATTCTCTCCTAAATAAAACCTGTAAGCTTCTTGTGTAAACTCATCAAGTTTTTGACCTAATCCAAAATTATTTTCCGTAAATATCGGATCAACAGATTTTCCTATATAGTTAGACATAATTATTTTAAAAACACTGCTTGGTCTTTTGTCTACACAGTCAGGGGAACGGCGTTGGTGTGCACAAGACAATATCTTTCTTTTTATAACATTAAAATCCCAGCTCTTTGGCTCTATAGAAGAAATATCAAACATCATGCACAGATCTGACAGAGGATCATATATTGATATAGGGAGGTCAGGATTTGATTCTTTTGTATAATTTTCTGTATCATAACCCTCTTCATACCAGGGACAGGATTCAAGCACAGCATATGAGAAATCTATTAGGAAATCATGAATAAATTTGTGATTGTCTTTGTCTGATAAGGCTAATCTTAGTGCTTTTTTCCATTCTCTTTCCTTAATCAGATCTTCGATTGAAACATTTTGTTGATCAGTCAGTACGGGCTCTGTTCCGAAAACATCCTTTTCAAGGTTCTCTGCATCTTGCAATGATTTTTCTAAATGAGCTAAATACTCTCTTTCTTTATTGTAATCAGGTTCTTCTCCAAGAATTTCTCTCCATAATAAATCAGATGCGCATGATACAGATTTTATCAGATTAGAAGTTAATCCAAAGTATTCTTTGTATGCGGGGACATGAGATTCATCAATTAAACTGTGTTTCTCTTCACTAGTATAAACCGAAGCTAATAGATGAGTTATTTTCTGTGCATACATTAATGATTCTACTTTCTCTGATATAGTTACTTCAGCAGCAAGCATATTCCTCTAAGTTTCTGTTTTTTATTTATAAATCTTTCTTATAATTTACTACTTTTAAATAAATAAAAAAACACGACCAACAAACATTTAAACATATTAATTTTAACAATTCATATGGCAGGTCAGGAAGGACACAATCCTTTTCATGCGGATTTTTATTATCATGTACCTTTAGGAAAGTTTTTAGAGGATGCGGGAGATAAGACATATAAGCTTCCTGAATATTATAAGAGAGCATTAAAAGATATTGAAACTAAATTAAAATCAGGAGAAGTTACTAAAAAAGAGCTGCATAATTTCCTTGAGTTTCTTGAGCATCTTGGTGAAGAGTTAAAGCACATTTTAGGTCAGGAAAAATCAGTTGGATTAACAAATATGGAGCTTGAAAGATACTTAAGGAAAGTATCTACACTTTTAAATCAGGTATCTAGTCTTTTGGAACAGCAGTGAGCTCATCAAATACTTTCAGGATGCTCTCTACTGTATTTTCCCAGGAGAATTTATTAACAACTGTTTGTCTTGCATTTTCCCCCAGTTCTTTTCTTAACTGAGAGTCCTGCATGAGAAATTCCAGTTTCCTGTATAAGAAATATGAATCCTGTTTTTTTATTAAAATTCCGTTATTCATATCTTTTATGTATTCTTTTATATATCCTACGGGTGTTGCCAGAACAGGAAGGCCGCAGGACATTGCTTCAAGAGTTGAGAGGCTTGTTGTTTCGCTTAGGCTTGCAAGCACATGCACATCCATTGCCTGATAATAAGGCACAACTTCGACTTTTCTTCCTGTAAGAATAACATTGTCTTTTTTTTCTAAGAAGGTCTTAATATCACTTCTGCCTTCTCCGACAATCAAAAGCTTTGTTTTTGGGTATTTTTTATTGAGTCTTGAATATGCCCGAAAAATAGTTTTTAGATCCTTTTCATGTGCAAGTCTTCCCACATAACCTATAATAAAATCATTTTTATCTAAATTTAGTTTTCTTTTTGCCTTTTCTTTGTCTTTTGTAGGAGTGAATTTTTTTGTGTCTATTCCTAAATGTGCTAAACGTTTTCTTGTTGTAATTCCTAAGAGGGATAAGAGTTCGCTTATTTCCTGTGATGTTACGATGATGATGTCTGTCATATTATAGAGTCTTGTTGCCAAAAACTTTACTAATACGTGAATAGGTACAGCAAGGGATTTTTTCCCGGCAGCTTTCGGAAAAAGGTCCCATTCTATGATGTGTGTTATCATTGCACTCGGCTTATTGTATCTTTTTGAAAAAATTATTGAAAACAAACCTATTAATCCTAATCCCTGTATCCAGACTATGTCTGTTTTTTTTATCTCTTGTTTTAATACAGAAAATTTCGGCATAACCGGTCTTCTGTCTCCAAGATAAAAATTAAACGGCTTAAACTTTATTATCTTTGCATCAAGTTTTGTCTCTATCTTTCCGTAATCAGGGCAGAGGACTGTTATTTTGTAATGGTCTTTTAACCTAGGAATGATCTCTTTTAAGAAGCTTGTTGCACCATCTAGTGCAGGAAGGAATGTATCTGTTGCAATCAATAGCTTTTTCATCTTATCTTAAAAAATACCTCAGCAAATTTCATCTTATGCATGAGCCCGTTTAATATAGCACGAAAATATATGCTCCATGTCAACGGCAGGCGTGCCTGCACCATCTGGCTTTTGTGCCTCTCAAATGCCTGCATCTTTATTTTAAATGTGTCTGATACATCAACTACCATCTTGGGTCTGTCTCTTTTTCTTATATTTATAAACAGGTTCCAGACATTGAATGAGTAGACATCCCCTTTGTAATTTATCTCTTCTAAGAATTCTGAAACAAATTTATATATGGCCCTGTGGTCAGGATGGGGATCATCGATTGAATGTGTGAATATTTTTCCGGGTTTTTTTTCTTTGATTATTTTTTTTATTTGCTTGGCTATGTTTTTTTCTTTAATTTCTTTTGTGAATTTTGTCTCAGAAAGCCCTAAATAATATATCTCAGAGTCTTCACCGCAAAGAATCTTGTTTGCGCTTATTGATTCTTTGACTCTTTGTTTTATTATGACATCTTTTTTTAAGTGGGGATGTGATTTTTCACCATAAGAGAATATGACTGTGATTATATGCTTTCCCTGTTTTGCATATTTTGCAAGCGTTCCTCCGACTCCGATTATCTGGTCGTCGTTGTGCGCACACAGGACAAGGACAGTTTCCTGTTTTTGGTCCTTTTCATCCTGTTTTTTCTCAGCCATATTCACTGTTAAGAAAAAGAAAGTTTATTAATTTTTGGTTTTACTTAGTAAAACCAAAGGAAGTATGAAGTAAGTCCTTTTGAATTCAAAATTTTCCACTGTTCTGTGAACGGTGGTTGTCGCGAGCATTTTTACAAGAAAAGGATTAAAAAAATTAACTGCGTCGGCCGGGAGTTGAAGCCGGGCAACCTTTTAGGAAACGGTTGATCAAAAAGATTAAGGACTATATTGACTTAAAAACCGTCAAATAGTCCGAATGAAAAATAAAGAATAAAATTAACTGCGTCGGCCGGGAGTTGAACCCGGGCTATACCCGTGGCAGGGGTATGTCATAGCCACTAGACTACCGACGCGTCTTATCGAAGAGAAACAAAAATTGTTTATATAAGTTTCGATGAGAAACCTAAACCCTATTATATGATTCTTCTATGACCCTGACAATCTTCTTAAATTCCTCAATAACAAGCTCATCAAATTCAAATCTTACTGCTCCCTGGGAAAATACTATCCTGTCATCCTTCCATAAGAATTTTTTTTTCCCTTTGTATGTCTTTTCACCTTTTTTCAAATGAGAAAGCAGCCTGAGCTTTTTTTCCTTTTTATCCAAAAGATCCTTGAAGCAACCAAGGTCAACAATATCTGGAATGATTATCTTTATTGAGAACTCTTCATTGTGGACCATGACAGATGAAGTGTTACTATCTATAAGGATGTTGATACATGCTTCTGTCTCTTTTTCAATATCTGATCCGTATAAACCGATCTTAAAATTTTTTTGCATATCGATTTTCCCCAGCCTTCCTTAATGTTACTACTTCTAAATTAATAACTTATATATAAATCTTACCAGAAAATTTTTATACTTAAATAATAAAATTAAAAATGGGGTGATTCAAATGGTAGTTTTTGTTATAGGGTTTTTGTTGTTTTGGCTGGTGTTGTTTGTTCTGTCAGGACTAAAGATAATCCATCAGTATGAAAAAGGTGTGAAATTCACTTTAGGAAAATACACAGGCATATTAGAGCCGGGCTTAAATATGGTTGTTCCGGTCATCCAGTCCTGGGAAAAGGTTGATATTAGAGTTGCGGTTGTTGATGTACCTGACCAGGACTGCATGACAAAAGAAAATATTTCTGTAAAAGTTAATGCTGTTCTTTATTATAAGGTTACAGATGCAACAAAGTCAATACTTGAGGTTGAAAATTATCATTATGCTGTTTCTCAGCTGGCACAGACAACCATGAGAGATGTTGTGGGAGAGGTTGAGCTTGATGAGCTGCTCTCTAACAGGGATGCGATTTCAAACAAGATTAGAGGCATAGTTGATAAGGCAACCGATCCCTGGGGTATAAAGGTAGTAAGTGTGGACCTTAAGCACATTGAGCTTCCAAAAGAGATGGTGAGAACAATGGCAAAAGCAGCTGAGGCAGAAAGGGAAAAAAGGGCTGTGATTACAAAAGCACAAGGAGAAGTAATGGCTGCAAAAAACATGTCAAAAGCAGCATCGATGCTCTCAAAGACAAAAGGGGCTCTGCATCTAAGAACCCTGCAGAGCATAAATGACTTAAGTTCTGACCAGAGCAATACTGTTATTGTTGCACTGCCGTTAGAAGTTCTGAGAGCCTTTGAAGGATTTGGAAAAAAATAATTTTTTATTTTGTTTTATAATCATAAATATTTAAATTCTTAATTTGTGAAAAATGTTTTTTATTGAAAATTTCGCCAGAAATTTTCAGTGGGTTTAAAACCCCGCCATTTATGGCGAAATTTTTAATCCCAAAATGCTCAAAAAGCTTATGCTTTTTGGCACACAGAAATCCAAATGGATTTCTTGCGATTCGGCAAAA
>WJJD01000157.1 GCA_014729915.1 Candidatus Woesearchaeota archaeon
AACATATGACTGCACATACATTAAGCATGAAGGGCAGCTGATAGGACAAGAATGCGACAATGAATTAGATAAATGGATTTTAACGGATCATCTGGGCTCAGCGACTGTAACAACCAATTCTATTGGTGAAATTGTTGAAAATACGAGCTATGAACCTTTTGGAGAGATTCTCTCTGGAGGAGAAGAATCTCGTTATGACTACGAGGCTAAGGAATTCGACGATACGATTGGAGAATATGATTTTCATTTCAGGATGTATAAACCAGATTGGGGGATTTTTGCTAAGCCAGATACATTAATACAGGGAACATATAGACCTCAAACACTTAATAGATATAGTTTTGAGCAGAATAATCCTTATTATTATGTTGATCCAACAGGTCATTTTTATTGTGCACCTTATGGATGTGTACCTGAAATAATTGTAACAAAAGAACTTATCTTTTTAGGTGTTGCAGCATTAGCAAGTGTAGGTCTTATATCTTATGCCGCTTATCAAAATTCACAGGAAGTAGATTATGATTACGAATATGGTTATGCAGGACCAGAAGATGCAATGAGAAAAAGGGTAGGGGACAATATTGATGAACTAGAGAAAATGCAAGAGATGAAAGATAGAGGAGATGCTTTACAAGGATTGCAAAGTTGTGATAGTGAAGGTAATTGTGATGATATTGAACCATATGAACCAGGATACTGGCCACCAGGAATGCTACCAAACCCTAATTATGCTATTCAAATACTTAATGATGCAATAGAATCTAACAATGCTGCTCAAACAGTTAGGCAAACAGGTTCAAGTAGAAAAGGTAGTTATAGATCTAGTAGGGGAAGAAGTGTAAGTTATAGATTAGATAGAAATGATGATGGAGATATAACTGGAGGAAATGTTGCAGGATTTGAAATGAGCGAAGGGTTTGCAAAGAAGTTTGAAGAGGCAATGAAAGACTATCCAGATTACTTTAGTTAGATATTTATACTACATAATCTATTTGTCTTTATAAAGATAAAAAATGAAGAATAAAAAAAATTACATCAAAGAACTTTTAATCTTTCTTATACTTAATATTTTTTCATTTGTAATTTTGCTTCTAAGAGAAGTTCGATTAAATCTAATATTAGTGTTTTTTGCTCTTTCCTTGCTATTATTTACTATAATAACTTATTTTGGATTTAATCTCGATAAAGATAAAGAGAAAAAATCAAGTCAATCTGTATATCCTCAAATTGTTATAGGAATTTTCATAACTGCTTTGACAGTTTATTTTCAGAATGTTTATGCAACTGGTGTTGCATTAATTTTAGGAGCTTTAATAAATTATTTTCTCAAAAGACTGGAAGAAGTCAAAATATCTACACATACCAAATTTGCAACACTTTTATTCTTTTTTTATATTCCTCTTCAAACTGATTTAATTATCATTATATTAAATATTAATAATTCGTTGATACAACATATATTTGTGACTTTTTATTTTATTGTGCTTATTGTATCTTCAATTCTAAGCATAAAAAAATAGCTCTTACTTAATCTTATGAAAATAATTTAATGACAAAACACCTAATGTAATGACAAAACAGATTGCAATAATTGGTATATGATTTAGCAAATTAATTTTGCCTTGGATAATTAATATTATCAAAACGGGCATTGCAATAATAAGAGTCAGGTAATATTTTTTTTGCCAAGTTGGAATGTTGCTTATAGATAACATAAATATAAGATACCTTAGTAGATATATAAAAATTTTTAATTAAAAACGTAGTCTTCATTTAATAAATAAGAAAACTATCTATCTTCTAACTTAAAATATATCAACTTTAAACATATAATATTTGATATGAAGAAAATATTATCTGTTTTTCTTTTCTCACTGATTGTAGCATCGGTAGTAGCTATTGCAAATTATAGTAATATTGTTGGTGATTTGAATACTGTTTCAACATACTGCACATATGAACCAGCAATGAAAGGAAACATTCATCTCAAAACATTTGAAGAATACATTACTGCATATAGATTGCAATCAAGCAAAAAAGAATTATCCAGATTGGGTTTTATAGAGACTAAAGATGGACTTTTTGAAAATAAATGTGTTGAAACTAAAGAAATAAAATTCTCTTCAGATACAATAAGACAGTTATTCGTTATCTAAAATTCTGACAGAGATTTTTGAGAAGCAGGTTGATCATCTAGTGAAGGTTTTCCTTCCATTTCTTTTGCTATTTCAATAAATGAGTCTTTATGAACTTTTTCAACAAACTCATGCACAAGATTATGAGTTTTAAGTTTTTTCCATTGAATACTATAGATAGGATTTTCCTCTGTGCTATCCGCTTTAATTTTAACCTCTGTCAGTTCTGAAATATGTTTCATCGCTTTTTTTATAGTCCTGAATTTTATCTGTTCTTTATCACTACCAAATGCAGGCAAACTAAAATTTTGCTTAATAAATTCAGCAATTTGTTTTAGTGATATTTCAATTATTAAATATCCCATTGAAAGTTTGTGAATAATATGCTTTTTTGCATTTGAATTAGCTAACTCAGGTAAAATGTATTGCCATATTACTAGCATGATCCATTCAATAGGAGCATTGTGATCTTCCTCTTCAGCAATATACAATTTATTGCGAGATATCAACTCAGAAGTATCTTGCATAGATTCAAAGATGCCATTTTGATACTTAAATTGATTTTCAAGATTCTTATCTGAAAAGATACCTTTAAATTTTGACACTCTCAAAAAATACGTGGATTCTTGTTGAGTAAAAGCGAAGTTAAGTATTATTGCTTTATCAGGAAGTCTTTCCTGATCTTCAAGTATTCCAATTGCATTAGTATTATCAATGGGACATAACAAGAAAAAGTCATGAGGATTAGATATCCCATCTAAATCTTGCATATACTTTCCAATTTTTGTTTCAATTTTTGGAAGTATTTTATTCATATATTTTTTTACGTCTTCTCTTTCAAGAAATTCTTCCCAAGTTTCTTCTTCATTTTTTTTATTCGGATTTGCTAGACCCTTAACACCATCTCCAATGATATCAGATTGATCTTTTGATTTTGAAATAATGATAATGTCAGGTGTTTTTCCACTTACTTTACCACCTAGATAAGGATCATATGATTTATTTTTATCAAAAAAAGAATATATTGCGACAAGAGCATTTACAAGATTCCTATATCTAATTATTTCTCCAACTTTCTCTTCTACAAGCTTTTTGTATATCTTATTTTGTTCAGAGTTTAAGCTCGCCATCATATTCTCCTAAAATGTAATTTGTTAAATTTATCAAAGTAACAGTGGTTATTTGATATTGTGGTATAATTGTAATAATTCTTGTATCATATATGCACACATCATAACTTGAACCAGTTTTGTAATCTAATACAGATAATTCAATAAATGCACCATTTCTTGACATAATTGACAAATCTGAATCACGATAATTTGACAGAAAATCTATGAACTTATCTGTCTCTTTTGAGTCTGTAAATACTTCTTCATTTAGAAATATTTTTGCAGAGGCAAAATTACCTTCAACTCTTTTATTTTTTAAACTCAGTGCTTTAGTATAGGAGGTTTCATAATTAGAAATCATCATTTCAATTAGAGGAATAATTTCAGAAAAAATAAAATCTTCATAGTACTGAATTTTACCTTTTCGTGATATGTGTATCCTGCCTAAATCACTTACGCTAAACTTTACTTTGTCAATCCACAACCCACTCTTTTGTCCATCAGTCAGCATAGCTTCAAAGGGCTTTCTTTCATAATGTCTAATAGTTGCTTGTGGTTTCTTAAATGTGAATTCTTCTGAAAATATCTCTTCTCCAATTAATCCTTTTCTTTCAATTGATCTTAGTATATGCTCCAGTTGCTTAGATGTATGGACTGACCCCCTAAAAACGACAAACAGATAAGCTATATCTACATTTGTATTGCCAGGAAAAAAGGAGAGAAAAAAAATGGCAAAAAGAAGAAAATATTCGAGAAAATTTAAACTGAATTTAATTGAACAAAGTAAAGT
>WJJD01000026.1 GCA_014729915.1 Candidatus Woesearchaeota archaeon
CTGAACCCTGGTTTTTGCGAGAATTTTACAAAAATTATAGAATTTTTCTTACATGCGCAGCATATCCGTGTGACTTAAAGGCTTTTAAAAACAGAAGTGCATGTGAATAAGCCATTAATTCAAGGTTTTTTTCCATGTCTTTATCCATTGCATATATTTCCTCAAAAAATTCTTTATGTGCATACTTGGCTCTTTTTCCAAAGATCTCTAATTCTGTTTTTCCCGAACCTTTGTATTTATTTATAACCCATTTCCAGATTTTATCATAAAGTTGCGGATTGTGAACTTTTAAAACATCAAAATAAATATTCTGCCAGTAAGTTCCTACGTTTCCTTTGATTATATCACCATGAGGAAATTTTTTATAGATAAGATCGATTGGTGTTCCGGTTATACCGTGCT
Organism: Candidatus Woesearchaeota archaeon; assembly: GCA_014729915.1. GTDB lineage: Archaea > Nanobdellota > Nanobdellia > Woesearchaeales > GW2011-AR15 > WJJD01. The sequence goes on from WJJD01000026.1 coordinate 403, forward strand.
GTGCAATTCTTACACAAAATCCTTTTTGTCTTAATACATCCACTATTTCTTTTGTTCTTGCAATATCAATAGAAACTTGTTCGATAAGGTTGCCTGCCTGATCATAGATATTACCATGGGATGAACCGTTTGCTATTGCCAGTACATCTGGATCAATTCCGTTGTTTATTAATTCTGTTATGAATGTAAGAGCTTCTTTTGGGGTTGTTATTACCATTCCCTGATCATCTTTTTTTCCAACTTCTCCGACTTCAACTTCCAATCCGAATTCTTTGCTTTTTATTTCCTTTTCAATATATTTTGCAAGTTCTGTTGTAACCCTGATATTTTCTTTGAGTTGTTCTTTTTCATTATCAGCGTTTGTATTGAATAAATGAGATGCATCTATTGCAAAACTTGTAAATCCTGATTCGATCTGAGATTTAATAAGTTTTTTTGTCTCCTCAATTTCCTGATCTGTACCTTTCTTTATGGTTATATGATCTGCATGCAGAGCCCATATATCATGACCCACTTCTTTTGCGATTTTTTTAACAGCTTTTGAAAACGTTTCAGGAGTGTAACCGGTATATCCTACATCAAGGTTGCATTCTGATTTTGCTAGTTCGATAATTACAGGAGAATCTGTATCTTTTGCTGCTCTTAAGATTCCTTTAACAGTTCCTTTTGTTACCCTGGTGTTGCATGCTAATATTATTGTAGGCTCATCACAGAGAGCCTTAAATATTTTTTTTCCTGATATTGGTTTACTCATGAATCTCACCCTCTTATAAATTAAAGTCTTTATTTTCTGGAAATAAATCTCATTAATTAATATTTTGGTTTAATCTTATGATTTTTGTTAGAAATTTACATGTTACTGACAAAATAGAAAAATTTTTAAATAAATTATTCTAATTTATGAAATTGCACGGGGAAATTGAAAAATGACATCTGATAAAATTAACAATAAAATTCTTGAAGAGGTCGTTGTCGAGTATGTAGGAGAAGAAGCTCTTCCGATTGTATTTTTTATTAAAGGGAAAAAACAGGTCTCGGAATTTAAAATTTCTGAGGAGATCAATCGGGATATTCATGAAACAAGATCTATCCTTTACAAACTTTTTGAAAAAAATATTGTCAAATTTATAAGAAAAAAAGACAAAAAAAAAGGATGGTATATCTGTTTCTGGGATCTTGCTCCTGAAAAAATTCTATACCAGCATGAAAAAATCAAAAAACAAAGAATTGAAGAATTAAACCAGAGATTAAAACGTGAAAAATCAAATGAATTTTATATGTGTCCAAATGCCTGCACAAGAATTGAGTTTGATACTGCTTTCTCATTGAATTTCAAATGTCCTGAATGCGGACAGCTTCTAAATCCACAGGATAATAAAAGAACAATTGAGTTTTTAGATGAGAAGATCAAGGATCTGAAAACTAAAATCACTGCAGAAAGTTAATTGATTTGCTGTTATCAGGCAAAATTTTACAAAAAATGATCATTAATTATTTTTAAACCAATTGATGGTTTTTTTCAGACCCGATTTCAGGTCATATTTCGGTTCCCAGCCTAGTTTTTTTTCTGCTTTTGAAATATCAAGGAAGTTCTTAAATACTTCACCAGGTCTTTCAGATGCATATTTTGGTTCTCCATTATAGCCTGTTAATTCCTTCATTATTGAAAAGAGCTCATTTACTGAGGTCGGCTTTTGGGTTGCTATATTAAATGCTTCATTGTCTCCTTTTTTAATGGATTTGATATTTGCATCAACTACATCTTCGACAAAAACATAATCCCTCATCTGCTCTCCTGAACCAAAGATTTTAGGTTGTTTTCCATTTAGCATCAGTCTTGAAAATATTGCTATGACTCCTGCTTCACCATGCGGATCCTGTCTTGGGCCGTATACATTGCTGTATCTTAGGCTTGTAAAATTTATGTTATGGATTTCATTATAAAAGTTCAAATAATATTCTCCTGCCGTCTTGCTTACGCCATATGGAGATTTAGGATTGAAAGGATCTTTTTCAGAAAAAGGCATGTTTCCTTTTTCCCCATATACAACCCCTCCTGAAGATACATTGATAAACTTTTTAACACCTGTTCTTTTTGCATTCTCTAATAGATTTATAAGACCGATAATATTTATTTGGGCATCTTCTATCGGATTTCTCACTGATTTTGTAACACTAATCTGTGCTGCATGGTTATTTACTAAATCAAACTTATGCTTATCAAAAATTTTTGATATCTTTTTATCTCTGATATCTATTTTGTAGAATTTTGCTTTTGGATTGAGATTATTTTTTTTCCCTGAAGAGAGGTTGTCAACCACCACAACCTCATAGTTTTTTTTTATTAGTTCATCAACAAGATTGCTTCCGATAAATCCGGCTCCACCTGTAACAAGGATTTTCATTATATCACCATTTGTTATGATTGAGAAAGTTGTTTATATATTTTACCAAAAATCGTAAACAGAAAGTCAGAGGAAAATCTCAGGAACCGACAGACGGATTTAATCAGGTTCCTGATGTCTCAAATTCAAAAATGAATTTGGGACACTTACAAATTTGAAAAATTTGAAATGATGCTCAGGAAAAATATTCATTTTTCCCGACACATCGAAAATCGCAATGCGATTTTTGACTGTGCTCAGAAACCTTTGGGTTTCCGACATTTGGGAAATCCAAAGATTTCTCAAGCCTAAAAATCACCTTGTGATTTTTTATGTGTACAATGGAAAATTTTTTTTGTTAACATAGAATAGACTTTCCGTTGAATGCTGATTTTTTTTGTCATTTTAGGAAGGATTCTTATTCTTATTGTTTATAAATCAGCTAATGATGAAGGTAAAATGTCAAAAAAAATTTCATCTTGGACATTCAACGAAAATTTTTCAACTATTAATATGTTAACAAAAAAAACTTCATTTTCCGTATCTGACTTTCTATTTACCAAAAATCAGGTAAACTGATTTTTGATTGACAAATTTTACAA
>WJJD01000158.1 GCA_014729915.1 Candidatus Woesearchaeota archaeon
ACATAATGAAGTCTTAATGAATGCAAAAACGGACTCAAGATCCCAAGCATTATATTAATTGTATGCCCGAGTACAAGTATGAGTATTCCTGCAAAAATTCCGACAATTCCTGATGCAAAAAGCTGTGCAGCAAGATCATTTACAACTGCTGCAAGACTCACCGAGGCAAGACCCACTGCCATAAGCCTTCCGTACGATAAAAGATTGGACAATAGTGCCGGAAGCTCAACTGCCCCTGTTATCCCTTCTCCTTTGATAATCAATGCAACTGCAATTGCCGATAATATATATATTACAGTCTTTCCAGGAAGAAAGGTTGCAATAAACTCACCGTATTTTCCTTCTAAGAAACCAAGTGATCTTACCAGATATATCATGACAATAGTTAATATCATCCAGCCTCCTTTCTCAAGCACAGCATCTTTAATCCCATGCTGCCTTAAAATATTGTAAAAGCCGACAGCATAACCGATGAAAAGATGAGTGACGCCTATCATTATTGAAATTGTGATAAGATCCTGGATCTGGTGGGATCTGCTTAAAATATGAGGAAAAACATAATGTACATTATTAAATGTAAACTCTTCCAATCCAAAATACTCACCAAATAAGATTCCAAACACAATTGTGGATAATGATGAAAGAACCATTGCATTCAACGGATCTTTTGCACCGGGAATCTTCTTTTTAAGCAGCATAAAGATAATTAATGTTACAATTCCGTATCCAACATCTCCCAGCATAAATCCGAAAAAGATTGGAAATGTAAGAAACATAAAAAAAGTAGGATCAATTTCCTTATAGGAAGGGAGTGTATACAAATTCATAAAAAACTCAAAAGGTTTCACAAGTTCCGGATGCTTGAAAGCAATAGGCACATTTTCCCCTTTATCAGGATCATTAATTTCAATAAATATTTTGTTATTTGAAATTTTTTTAAGTTCCTGCTCAACTTTTTTAACATCTTCTTCAGGAACCCATCCCTTAATCATGAAGGTATGCTCAGAAACACCGAATTTTAAAGGAGATTCTGAAATCTTGGATTTTTTCAGGAGAACTTTTTCAGAATTTAAAATAAAACCTGTATTTTTCTTTTTAATAGAATTCTTTTTTTCTTCAATATGTTTAATTGATTTTGTCAGATCTTCTAAAACAACATCCTTTTTTTTTGATTTCCAGGATATATCGATTTCAGGAAATTTTTCTTTAATTAAATCAGAATTAAACGGAATAAAATTATTCTTTTCAAGAATATTTTTAATATCTTTTGTTATTTTGCTGTCGACAAAAACAGCAATTATCAGAACAGACTCATAAATATTTGAATAATAACTAAATTTTTCAGTTGTTTTTCTGATTTTATCATCAATATCCTCAACAACAAATCCCACAAAAGCCTTTTTTGATTTAAGTTCTTCAGGTTCAATTTCAATGAAATCAAGAACATCCTCCTGATAATCCCCGGTTAAAATTTCTTTAATTTTTTTAAAAAAATCCTTGTTTTTTTGTAAATCACTGATCTTTTGCTGAATTTTAATTATTTTTTCCCTGATCTCTTTTATATCCTTGGGTTTTTTTGTTTTAAATTCTTTTTCTTCGATATCAAGATATGATTTTATTGACCTTAACTTAACTAAAAGATCTGAAATTTCCTCATTTTCTTCAAATGGTTTTCCTATATCATAATAATCTTTTTTAGTCTCTTTAACATGTTCGGTAATATGAAAAGACTTAAGATCATAAAGTGTCTCAACAGTCTTTTTCATCACATCTTTTGATCCAACTACAGTTACTTTTTTCATTCTTTTTGATTGGATCATTTTATATTGCCTCCTATGATATCATCTACTTTTTCAATCAGAAAATCAACCGCCTTATCGACTTTTTTATTTATATTTTTTTTTTGGGTCTCTAAAAGTTTTTTAAATTCATCCATTTCTTTTTCTGATCTTTGATCGATTTTTTTTTTAAATTGTTCAATCTCTTCTTCGATAGTCTTGTTGATGTTATCTTTTTCTGCTTCGATTTTCTCAGCTGCTTTTTTCTTTGCTTGTTCAATTATTTTATCACTTTTTTTTCCAGCTTCAAAAATAATTTCATCAGCCTGTGCCTCAAATTTTTTAATTTTCTGAATGTTTTTGTTTTCGACCATTTTAACTACTTTTTAGTTAATTTATTTTAGTTGTTTAATTTATTAATATACTTTTTCTACCTATTGTACTTAGTTTATGGATTTTTCAGACAGAAAAATCCATTTAACTGTCTATTTTGTTTGTAATCATCCAGTTTGAAAGTATCTCACAAATATGGTTGAGCTGGGAAATTATCCTTTTTTTATAAATATGCTCTGAATCTTTTTCAGATTCAGCAACTGAAGAGATCTCATTTACAAATGATACTACTTTTTTCTGATCAATATTTTGGATTGTTTTTTCCAGTTTTTTTATGACTGTTGATATCTCAGTAAGGAATTTATCTACTTTATCAAATTCAATAAGATCATCAGCAAGCTGCTCAAGTGTTTTTGAAATCAGACCTATATAAAACAGATCGATATTTCTAAGTTCCTGATGTTTTCGGAACATAAATGAGCTTATGATTACCTTATGGATAAGCAGATTGCTTTTGTCAATCTCTTCTTCATACCTTTCTATAAGTTCATAAACATCTCCTTTCCTGATTAAGCTGATGATATTTATTATCTTTTTTATCATGTTTAATAATATCAGATCAGGGGAAGTGAGGGATACAGTTGTCTGGCAGCTTATCTTTTTATCCTCAAAATCAACAAGCTCAAGCCCTCCTAAAAGTTTCTTATGTTCAAGGACCTGTTCTGAGCTTAATGGCTTATCTAATTTAATCTCAAAGCTTTTTAATGGATTTATATATGATGCAATAATAATTTTATTGATTACATCAATTGACTTTTCAGAAAGGTCAATCTTAAGTTTGGTATCAGATTTTTCAATTTCTTCCGGAAATAATACCAGCTCTCCTTTAGAAGATTTTTTGATAGATATAACAGAATCTTTTGTGATGTTGTTTTCCCTGCACCATGCAGAAGGTAAGTAAACATAATATGTTGTTCCGCTTCTCTGTATTTTTCTCTTATCCATTCTTCTATAAAAAATACGGAAACTGCTTAGTATTTAAATACTTTTTTAAAGTAAGACGTCATCATACTTTTTTAAAAGTTCATTTTCCACCAGTCTTTGACTGGTGGTTAAATGTTGTGGAAAATGAACTCTGTCATTCCTTTCGTCATTCCTTGACTTCAGAAGCAAGTTCTGAA
>WJJD01000159.1 GCA_014729915.1 Candidatus Woesearchaeota archaeon
AAAAATTTTCTTTTGTACATTTTCTGCGGACTTGTTACTTACTCTTCCAAAGAACAAATGTATGGCCGGTTTTTTTTATAAGTGTTGCACCGGTTTTATCAATTGTTTGACTTATTAGCTCAGGATAATTGTCCGCAGGACAATTATTTAAGATCTTTATCTTTATGAATTTTCTTTTTTTAAGAAGTTTTTTTATCTCGGATATCACATTTTCAGAAAGTCCGTTTTTCCCTATTCTGATTATCGGTTCTAATAGGTTTGATCTTGATTTAAGTTCCTTTAGTTTTTTCTTGTCCATTATCTTAACCTGCATCCACCTGAAGGAAGGACCCTGATTATTTCATCAAGCTCCCCTCCGATTCTTTTTTTGATCTTCTTTGCTGTTTTTGATGTTTTTTCTCTTCCCTGAAGAACTTCAACAAAATCCTCACAATGTTTTTCAACAGCTCTTTTAGGACCTGACATGATCCTATTATCTTTTCTTATGCCAACAAAAAGTTTGATTAAAGGATATAAACTATTTTTTTTCCCGTATATCATGAAACTTCCTTTTTGTATGTATTCTCCTGATGGAGCTTCTTTTGTAACCTGGTCAGGGTTTACATAAAAGACCTCCAATGAAGACATTCCTGTTTTCCAGGCTCTAGAATAGCACGCAATAAATTGTGCAGCTTCGTATTTTGTCTCCTCATTAATGTTCTTATTTTCTGATTTGACAACACCAAACGGGCTTCCTGAAAGATTTGTGTGAAAAACAAGATCCTCTTTTCCTGTATGTTTTTTAATAATTATCTCGTTTGTTGTGGCATCTCTTCCTGCAATAACAAGAAAACCTGTTGAAGAAAAAAACCACCTGAAATTTTCATACCATTCCTTTTTTTTTCTTTTCTTTATAGATTTTTTCGGTATGTTTTTCTTTGTCTCCTGTTTAATTTTTTCTTCAGCTTTTTTCAGTTTTTTAGTTGTATGCTTTAATGCTTCTTTTGCTCCCTCAAGCTTTTTCTTATACTTTTTTGATTTTTCAAAATAGACTGCAGCATTCTGTTCCACTGATTTTTCAAGGTCAAGTATTATTCTCATAAAAATATCTAATCAATGTTTATTTAAATAAATTTTGAATATGAATGTTTATTCCTGTATTTACTCAGAAATTTCTTCCCGAATATTAGCCCGTTACCGCATAGCATCAAACAACTTTTTAAAACAACAAATAATTCCTACTCATTATGATAAAGATTGACGGAAGCTATGAAGAAGGAGGAGGACAAATAATAAGGACAGCCCTTGCTCTTTCTGTAATTACAAAAAAACCTTTTTGTGCAAAAAAAATCCGGAAAAAAAGGAAAAATCCGGGATTAAAAAACCAGCATATGTATGCAGTTGATGCAGCATCAAAACTTTCAAATGCAAAATATACAGGAAAAAGGCAGGGTAGTACAAAATTAGAATTTTATCCGAGAGCATGGGACATTAAAAACTTAAATGTAGATATACAAACCGCTGGCTCAACAACACTTCTTCTCCAGTCAATAATTTTTCCCTGCATGTTTGGTGGAAGGATAGTAACTATTCGATTAAAAGGAGGAACAGATACTAAATGGGCAATGCCGGTAGATTATCTTGCAAATGTATTTCTTCCTCATCTTATGGATTATGCAGAAATCGATTTTAATCTTAAAAAAAGAGGTTACTATCCAAAAGGAGGAGGAAAAATAAAATTAAAATTAAGACCCAAATTTCATCTAAGGGATTATGCAGCCTTTTCTGATTTTCACAGAGATCTTATAAAAGCAGGAAAAAAAATAAATCTTTTAAAAAGACAAAAATTAGTTGAGATAAGGGGAGTTTCTCATGCTTCGAAAGATCTTTTAAGATCAAATGTCTCTGACAGGCAGGCAAAAGCAGCAAGGTTTTTTTTAAGGCAGTTTGATGTTCCTATAAAAATCCGGATTGAGTATGCTGACACTCTCTCAACAGGTTCAGGTATCACTTTATGGGCAGTTTTTTCTAAAGCAGATGAGTTTGAAAAAAGCAAAAACATAATTGCAGCCGATTCACTGGGAGAAAAAGGTAAAAGATCAGAGATAGTGGGGCAAGAGGCTGCAAAAAGATTGATTTCATTAATAAAATCAGAAGCACCTGTTGATAATTATCTGGGAGATCAGATCCTCCCTATGATGGGACTTTTTCCTGGTTCAAAGATAAAAGTTCCTGAAATAACAGGACATATGAAATCAAATATTTATGTTATTGAGAAGTTTTTGGATGTGGAATTTGAGATTAAGGAAAACACAATCAGCTGTCACCAGAAATAATATTACAACTTCCCCTGTTCTTCATATTTTCCTGCTACATCAGTAAAATAATTTGATTTTATTGCATGTGCATCTTTATCTTTCACATATACATGAAAATCCATGAGTAATCTGTTCTTATCATAGATTAGATAATGAAATACAGTCCTGTCACTTAAAATTTCTTTAGATTGCTTTTCAATCTTGATATTTTCAAAGTTGCATGGATATTTTTCCATATATTTCCTGTCAACACAAAAAAACCTTAAGAACCTGGTTGTGTATTCAAGAGCAACTTTTTCAGGATCATGTTTCTGAACCCGCGATTCTTTAGAACAGGCACATAAAATCAAGATAAATAAAAGAATCATTTTTTTCATAATAATATTTAATTATCTTGAAATTTATTAATATTCCCATATACAGAACTCTATAGCTAAATTAGGTACAGGCTAATGCTTTTTTATTTGGACATTGTCCTGTAAACTTATACTCTGCATTTATTAACTGAATATTAAATGATATGTTTTTTTGACCATCTTTTTCATAAAACCAGGTAATTTCACTAAATAAAATAACATTACTTTGGGGTCATTAATTGAAATACCTGAAAGGTAATGGCAGTCAATAGTTCCTGATTTAATATTAAAATCTGTATTTAGTTCTTTATCTGCAGCCAGACAATACAATAAATATGGATAATCAACTCCTGATTTGACTGAAAGATTGATATTTCCCCAGATCCTTGGATTTCCTTCAAGCAGATATGATTTTTGTTCATCCGGATCATATCTGAAATCAAACTCAGCTACACCATGCCACTCTAAGTGGTCACAGATTTTCTTAACTGCTTTTTCCATTTCTCCTATTTCTGGATTTCTATTTCTGGTCACTGCCAGAGAAAGGCAACCCATCCCTGTTTTTGGAGGGAATTGTGCTAAATTCCTATATGTCATCATTGTCTGTAATTCACCTTCCTTATACAAACATGTTACACAATAATCACCCCCCGGAATATATTCCTGAACCAGGAAAGGGAATCCGAATTCATTGGAAGTAATCTCAATTTTTTTTTCTAAGTCTTGTTTATCTGACACAACCTGGATTCCATCTCCTCCTGCCTCATTAATAGGTTTAATCATCAACGGAAAATTTAATTGTTCATTTGATTCTAATATTTGTTCTATTGATCTTTTTGAATTTATTTTTCTTGATTTAGGAGTTTGGATTCCGAGCTCTTTTGCAAGCTGAGTTAATTTTTCTTTGTGGCCAACTGTTGTTAAATTATCATAAGATTTTATCGGAATTTTTATCCCTGGAAACCGGTCTAGATTTTTAGCAATTGCATAAATTTCACGTCCGGTAGGGATAATTATTATATCTTGCCCATCATGATGAGTTAAGATTTCTTGAATTTTCTCAATATATTCTTTTTCTTCAGATACATAGTCCTGGCAAATATAATCTTTTCTTGAATATTTAGAAAAAGAACTTGCTCCTCTTTCAGAGGATGAGGTTAGGACAGTAACACCCTTACTATGAAGTGACTTTGCTAATACTAATGAAACAAGATTTTCCCCGCCAGTAAGCAAAACAGTTGTCATCCTGACTTTCTTTGGTAGAAAATCTTATATTTAAATCAATCTGAATCTAAGAAAAAAATCACTAAGTTTTAAGAATCAGATCAGCTCATCTAATTTCATCTGCTTGATCTTTGTGAATTTTCTTATTTTTTTCTTGTCCTTTTTTTCAGTCTTTTTCTCAACAACAATCCTCTCACTAATCTCATCCTCTTTTTCAAGCTTGAACTGTATCTCTTTTGCCCTTTCAATAACTTTATCAGGAAGACCCGCAAGACTTGCAACATGCACACCGTAGCTCTTGTCAGTCCCTCCTTCAATAATCTTTCTTAAGAAAATTACATCTCCTCTTTCTTCTTTTACAGCAATATTGTAGTTTTTTACTCCGTCTAATTTTGTCTCAAGATCATTTAATATATGATAATGTGTCGCAAACAATGTTTTTGCCCTTATAATCCTGTTGATATGCTCAGCAACAGCCCAGGCGATACTCACACCATCATATGTGCTTGTTCCTCTTCCTATCTCATCAAGAATAATAAGTGATTTCTCAGTTGCATTATTCAGGATCTGTGCGGTCTCTGTCATCTCAACCATAAAGGTGCTTTGGCCTCTGGAAACATCATCTGATGCACCTACTCTTGTAAAGATCCTATCAACAATTCCTATTTCTGCAGATTCTGCTGGAACAAAACTGCCTATCTGTGCCATAAGAACAATTAGAGCAGCCTGTCTCATATATACGGATTTTCCTGCCATGTTTGGACCTGTAATTATCATTGTCCTGTTCTCTTCATTTATGTTAATATCATTCGGTACAAACCTGGTTGTCTTTTCAACAACCGGATGCCTTCCGTTTCGGATCTTAATATCAAAATTTTTATTTATCTCAGGCATGCAGTAGTTGTTTTTGCTTGCGTTTTCAGAAAAACTGCACAAAACATCAAGGCATGAAATTTTATCAGCAATATCCTGGATGTGTTTTGTATATTTGATGATTTCTTCAATTACTTCCCTGAAAAGATTTTGTTCAAGAGCTATCATCTTTTCTTCGGAACCTAAGATCAGAGCTTCCTTTTTTTTAAGCTCATCTGTAAAAAACCTCTCGCTATTGACAAGGGTCTGTTTTTTAACATAATTTTCAGGAACTAAATCAAGATTTGTTTTTGTAACCTCAATAAAATAACCAAATATCTTGTTGAACTTTATCTTTAAGGATTTAATTCCGGTTTTTTTCCTTTCCTGTGTCTCAAGCTCTTTAAGAAAATGCTTTGCATTCATAGTAATTGACTTTAATTCTTTAAGTTCTTTATTAAAATCAGGTTTTATGAAATTTCCCTCTGTCAAAGAAACCGGAGGATCATCTATTATTGACCTTTCCAAAAGCTCTGCTAATTCACTAAGGACATCAAAATCAGACAATTTTTTAAGCAAGACTGAGTCAGCATCTTTTATTAATTCTTTTAATTCAGGAAGTTTCTTTAAGGACTCTTTAAGAGAAATAAGATGTCTTGGATTTGCATTTCCATAATTGATCCTTGAGATTATCCTTTCAAGATCATAGATCTCTTTTAATATATCAACAACATCTCCTCTTAAAAATTCGTTTTCTGAAAGTTCTTTCACACAATTAAGCCTTTCTCTTATACTGTTTATGTCAATCAGGGGCTTTCTTATGTAATCTAAAAGTAATCTTGCGCCCATTGATGTCACTGTTCTGTCAAGAACAGAGAGAAGAGTCTGTTTTTTTGAATTATCATTTAAATTTTTAATCAATTCAAGATTTTTTATAGTTGCCTCATCTAAGACCATATAATCATTTGTTGAATAATAACGCAATTTATTGATATAACTCAGAGATGTTTTTTGAGTCTCATAGATATAGTTTAATAATGCTCCTCCGGAACTTACGGATAGCTCCTTTCCAGAAATACCGAAAGAATCAAGACCTGAAACCTCAAAATGATCTTTTATCCTTTTTTTAGCATTATCAAAATAAAAATTCACATCAGAATAAAAATTGATATATTTTCCTGACTGCTGCAATTTTTTTGAAAAACCAGCTTCTTCAAATGCAGAAGGTATCAGGATCTCCTGCGGAGAATATTTTGTTATCTCATTTTTTACATCATTAAACGAGTCAACCTCAGTTGTTAAGAATTCTCCTGTTGAGATATCAACTAAGGAAAGTCCGAACTTTTCATCTTCTTTTGTTAACGCCATCAAAAAATTGTTTGATTTATCCAGCATGTTCTCTTCAACAATAGTTCCGGGAGTTACAATCCTTACTACACCCCTGTCCACAATACCTTTTGCATCAGAAGCATCTTCAAGCTGTTCAACTATTGCCACCTTATAACCTTTTTTAACTAATTTAGGGAGATAAGAATCAATAGAATGATAAGGAACACCTGCAAGAGGTATGCTTTTCTCACTGTTTTTTATACCTCTTTTTGTAAGAGTTATCTCAAGCTCTCTTGATGTTGTTTTAGCATCATCATAAAAAGTCTCATAAAAATCTCCTATCCTAAAAAAGACAATGCAGTCTTTATGCTCATTTTTAATCTTCATATACTGCTGCATTGCAGGTGTAAGCTTTGCCATAATCCCCCTGCAAATAAAAATCAATAGAGATATAAAAATATGATGGTAATAAAAAAAATTTTGTTTTTTTGATAATGAATCTTTTTTTTTTTTTATTTCTTAACTAGAAAAATCTTTCCCTCTTCTGACATAATTCAAAAGTTGCCACTGTTTCTTGAATAATGGAAAGTTTTGAATTCAGATCTTCTCTTCAATATACTTTTTTATCCGCATCACAAAGTCTTCAGCTTCCTTATAATACTTATCATATTCCTTTCCACCGATATTTTTAATATCCCGGTGCTCAATCATCTTGCTCAGTCTATAAAACCTTCTGACAATAGTTGCATATTTTTTTTTTAAAATCCCTGGTTTTACAAGCTTCTCTTCAAGCATGTCTGCAACATATTCAGGAGAAGGTGGAATCTCATCCATTGACATGAGAGCAGCATGTGCTGCATCAATTACTGCCCAATACAGGTCAACAGAAGCCTGTATCACATGAAATTTAGAGTTCTGCAAAGTATTTGGTGCCTTGTAAAAATAAGTCCATATCGCTTCTCTTGAGGGCTTGATCCTTCCCTGATATAAAAGCACCTGCAATGGTCTGAAAAATTCTGTGTCTATTATAGGGACACCATCCCTTAAGATATTTATTGCAATGGGATCTCCGTTTCTTACAAATTCCCAGAAAGAAGTATATTTGAAGGTTGTTACATGAAGTCTTTTTGATACTTTTCCAACAATATTTCTTACAATTATTCTGTATGTCTGGATATATTCTTTTGATAAAAATATTGAGACATCATCTAATATAACCAAAAGATCAATATCGTATTTTTCCTCTTCTTTTCTTGCATTGCTCCCGAAAAGGATAATCCCTTTGATGAATCTGCCGACTTCTTTGTGAAGCTCAGCAGAAAATTTGTATGCAATATCTAAATCAGTTTTATGATATTTGTTCTCATTATTAAAGTTCCTTTCCCTTATTTGCGCTTCCATTCTAAATCATTTAGTTGTTTGGTTTTATAAATTTTTTTATATTCAAATAAAAATCTAAATTGTTTTTTATTTTGTTCAATTTTTATAAATTTTTATTTATCTATCAAAATACTGAAGTCCTTCTAAGTCAAGCCCGGAGTAAAACGGAGCACCCCTGAAATCCTGACTAGGTGAATAAGATCCTACAATATATCTTGGCTTCTGTGTCTTTCCGAAATACGAATGCCAGAAATCGCTCCATGTGTCAGCGGTTACACCTGGAACATGCATATGATAGACAGGGGAACCAAAATGATGCCATGCATCAGGCATAGCTCTCATCGGATTTATGCTTCCGGACTCAACAATAAACTCATTCAGCCCTGCATCTTTTGCCTGCTCAATAAACTCTTTTATCGGTGCATTTCCGTCACCTGCTGAAAGATGCTCATCATGAAAACCAAAATTGTCATTGATATGGATATGACCGACGTATCCTTCGTCAACAAGGGTTTTTGTTTTTTTAAGGAGCCACTTATTGAACCTTTTATCTCTTTCTTCAAGAGACTCATTTGGGTTTGATACAAAATATTTTCTCCAGACATTCATATGACCTATATCAATTGTTGCTTTGATGTGCTTTTGGGCAAGTTTATTAGCTTTTGCATCACTCATACCGTAATTGCTTTTTAATTTTTTAATCATTGCGTCTCTTCCCTGCTTAACAAGATTCTTAAGTTCATCAGGATGACTCCCGTAGGTTTCAGGAAAAAGATTTTCTGGAGCGATATAAATATCATTTTTAAGGTCATAGTTTCTCTTTCCCTGCTTAAATTTTTTTTTTGCATTTTTTGTCTGCTGCCAAGCGTATACTCCAAGATCTGCCATTGACTGCGCGCTTTGTGTAACTGCAAATTTATCAGCAAGTTTTGCTCTTCTTACCATATCAAGCTGTTCAGTTGCTGTTCTTCTTCCGTGCAAAGCCAGTTCTTTAATATTTGCAATCTGCCTTTCGTTTTGTCCGAGCCTTTTTTCAAGATATTTCACAGGATCCTCAACATCAGGAGGAAAAAACAAGTCAGCAGTTCTCGGATCTTCTTTTTTTACTTTCCACCAGTCTTTTTCAGGAACCTTTTCTTTTAATTCTTTATAAAAATTCAGAGAGTTTATTATCTTCTCTCTTCTTTCAAGTGCTTCATTGTATTCTTTTTCATGTCCGATTCCAAAATAGAGACTATACATGACATCGACAAACTTCTGCTGGTGGAAAAAATCTTTTACCAGTTCTTCTTCTGTCGGTTTTCTGTTATGTTCCTTTAAATAATCTTTTTCTCTTTCCTTTTTAAACTCTTCAAATGTTATCAGTTCTGTTTTTATATTTCCCTCTTCATCAGTTTCATACAATGGAATTTTTCCATGATGCATCCTGTCAAAATCTTTTAATTGATTTTCAATAACCTCATTGCCGTTTTCATCTTTAAGATAAATTACATCACCATTTTCATTTGTCTTAAGAATAGGTTTTGCTATCTTGTCAATTGGACTGATCTGTCCCACTAATCTTTTTGTCAACGGATCCGCAAGATATGTGATTTTTCTTTTTTCTTCCTCAGGATACATCTTGAATTCGGCATCCCCGTTTTTCCATCTTCCATGCATGTATCTTGGTGCTTCACCACTATGAAAAACAACAGCTCCTCCTGTTGTTGCTTCTGAAGCAAAATCAATTGCTCGTTTTATCTCATCAATTGCCTGTTTTCTCATTTGGTCATCAAATTTTCCCTGCTGCATATTCAATCCTGAAAGGCCCTGGACACCTACTGTTGCATGTGTGGAAGTTTCTACCTTGTTGTATCCGGCAAGATTCAGCATATCTTCTCTTTCCCTTTTTCCGAAGCTACCGGGAGTGAACTGCTTTTCCTGGCTTTTTCCTGTACCAAAAAAGCTGAACTCAATCTTGTTTGCGCCATGAAATATTCTTGCCTTAAGTGCTTCTGTCTGGTGCTGGAACGGATTTGTTGATGCTCCGAAATTATCAATAGCAAAATCTTTCTCCATCTTATCCATTTCTTTTAGTTCCCTGCTTTGAGGTTTGTAATAATCGTCCATTTTTACCAGTAAAGCATGCTGTATAATTCTTTAAATCTTTGATATACGGTTGAAATTGATAATTTTGCAAAATCTGCTGCTCTTTCTTTGTTTATATGATCTTTATGTGTGGGCTTTTCTTTTTTTGCTTTTTTTCCTCCGGAAAGAAATTTTTTTGGAATCATTGTTTCAAAAACTTCTTTAAATCCGCCTACAACACCAGCAAATGGTTCAAATATAGTCGGAGGCCTTACTTTTTTTTCTTCTTTTTTTTTAGTATCCATATCAGGAAAGCTTTCACCTGCATCTTTCAAATATTTTTTAAGATCATCACCAAGTGCATCCATTGCTTCTGAAATTGAGGAATCTATCTCTTTCATAAGATCAAGATCCTCTTCATTCCTATATTTAATGTAATTCTTGATCTGTTTTTCTGTCCATGCATATGCTCTCAGGTTAACCTTGACAAGGCCTATGTGAATTGCACCTTTGTTCTGGTATTCCTGGTGATGAAAACTCAGTTCAGGAGAAACTTTTATCCATGCGTTAAATATTACAACTGCATTATATTTTCCGTAACCTGTCCTCCAGCTAACACTTTCAGCTTCAAACAGAGACTGCTCAAAAGCATTTAACACATTGATGCTGTCAGACATTTTGTCTACTTTCTGAAGCCGTTTTATATTCCTAAGATAAGGTGTAACCCAGGACATGTATAATTTTATTGTCGCATAATGCTGTCTTAGGTATTTTACAACAAATTTTCTTCTTGTCTCAAGCTCTTCTTTTGTCCTTTCTTTCCATTCGTAATACTGTCTTAATTTTCTTTTTAATATTTCTTTTACTTTTTCATTAAATCTCATTGCGTTAACTGTTTTCTCAATTTTTGATTTTGACAATGGTTTTGTTCTGAAAAAAACATCAGGAAGTATTGTAAAACCAACAGTATTTGCAAGACCGTATACTGAACTTGGATTTTTGCTTCCTCCCTCAACCTGATCCACCCATAATCCCTTAAGTACTATCTCAGAGCTTTGCGCAAGTTTTGAATTTTCTGAATCTGAATCATAATAGAACTGGAGCCTCTCATCAATTATCCTCACTTCCCTGACTATCTGAAACATGCCCTTAACCATTTCACTTATTCCTTTAAGATATTGGGATGCCTGGTTCTGCTGCGCAGAAAGTCTTGCAGCAAAATTTCCAAACATTGATGAGCCTACACTTAATCCCATTGAGTCAATTACTTTTTTCTGGTTGTTAAAACCATGGTTTCCCTTTAATCTATGAACAAAAAAATTCATCAGTGCCTGGGCATTTTTTTTTGGTTCTTTTAATACAAATCTGAATCTTTTTTCAGGCTGTGGATAAGAAGTCGTATCTATCTTGTGCCAGAACTCTTCTCCTTTTTCCTGGGCTCCCAGCTTTAAATGCTCAAGTTTTTCAGCCACTGTCATCTCACTGTATGACTTTGGCTCTTCTTGTTTTTTTTTTATAAAAGGAATCGAAACCATTTTTCTATACTAATATAGTTAATTGTCTTAATATACTTTTCGGTTATGAAAAAGTGAACTGTGTTCACTTTTTCATCTGTGTGGGGATGGTATGTGGGGATGGTGTGTGGAAAAAGGGAGTAGTTGTGAAGCTGATTTCTTATGGATTTAAGAAAAGTTCAGAAGTGGAAATTTAAAAGTAGATCAAAAAAGGAAAAAAATTAATAATTTTCCAGGTAAACTTTTAACATATATGCAACTTATTGTCTTTTATATGTTTCTTAACAAGAAAAAACTTTCACTCTGCTGATATTATTCTAAAATTCCCACTGTTTCTATAACAGTGGAAAGATTTAATTTTATTTGTTTTCTTTTAAGCCAAGAATCTTTTTTCTTTTTCTTTCCCTGAGCTTTTTTAATTTTTTTGTGTATCTGCTATCCTCATTTAATATCTGCACACACGACAATGCTGCATTCTCAAATCTATTTACACCAACCCAAAGCCCGGTTTTAACAGACTTAAAAAGCTTAAGTGAATCTTTTGCTTTGGAATTATCAAGAACAGGAACATTAATTGTTAGAATTTGTTCGTTTTGTTCAATTGTTTTTCCCGGCTCAATAAAGTCAATATTGACAGCATCAGGATCAATATCTTTGCTCATTTTGCTATCAACATTAAAATCAGTAAGAATCTCCTCAATCTTTTCAATTTTCTCAAGATCAATCATATCATTTTTAATAATATTTACGCCATTATATTTTTTTAATATCAGTTTTGCATAAAAAGAAGCTTCTTTGGAATTATCAACACCCACACTCATCACAGGTATTCCAGGAGGCATCTGTATAATAGAAAGCAGTGCATCCAAACCGTCGAACTTCCCAGATACTGGAACACCGATTACAGGCCGTATAGTCTTTGAGGCAATAACCCCCGGAAGGTGTGCAGAAAGACCTGCACCAGCAACAATTACATTATAATATGTCTTTAAAATTTTGTCTAGAAAGTCAGGTGTCCTGTGCGCTGAGCATACCTTAAAAACAAAATCATCTAGTGATCCAATCAATGGTTTATAAACTCTTGCATCTGATCTGCTTCCAAAAACTACAAGTATTTTTGCCATTGTAAATAAGCTTGAAATTATGTTTATTAATAATTTATTTCTATTTAGTGTAATTCGGAGCTTCCTGTGTTATAATTACATCATGCGGATGGCTCTCTTTAAGACCAGCACTTGTAATCTTGATAAACTTTGACTTTGTCCTTAATTCATCAATGTTTTTTGCACCGCTATAACCCATTGCAGATTTCAATCCACCTATAAGCTGATATACTGCTTCTCTTACAGTACCTTTGTAAGGGACAATTCCCTCAATACCTTCTGCAACAAGCTTCTTTGATTCTGTTATATGCTTCTGACCGTATCTGTCCTTGCTTCCTCCCTGCATCGCTCCAATTGAACCCATACCCCTGTACTGCTTGAATTTTCTCCCTTTGATAAACACAATCTTTCCGGGAGACTCTTCAGTACCTGCTAATAGATTTCCAATCATAACAGAATTAGCACCAGCTGCAATTGCTTTTGCAAGATCTCCAGAATATTTGATACCTCCGTCAGCTATCACAGGAACATTATATTTAGATGCAATATTAGAACAATTTTTTATTGCTGAAATCTGAGGCACACCAGATCCTGAAATGATTCGTGTTGTGCATATAGAACCAGGTCCGACACCTACTTTAACAGCGTCTGCTCCTGCTTTGATAAGCTCTTTTGCACCCTCTTCAGTTGCGATATTTCCACCTATAACCTGCACATCATACTCTTTTTTTATTTTCTTTATTGTCTGAATTACATTTTTTGAGTGACCGTGTGCAGAATCAACAACAATAACATCAACACCTGCATTTACAAGCCCTTGGATCCTTTCATAGTCATGGACACCAACTGCTGCGCCTGAAATAAGTCTGCCCTTGTCATCTTTTGCTGAATTTGGAAACTTTTCCATCTTTTCAATATCTTTGATTGTTATCAATCCAATAAGTTCTCCTTTATTGTTTACAACAGGAAGTTTTTCTATCTTATGCTTATCTAAAAGCCAGAGTGCATCATCATGAGAAATATCTTCATTAGCAGTTATTGGATCATGAGTCATCACTTCTTTTACAAGAAGATTGCCGTCATTTTTGAATTTGATATCTCTTTTTGTGATAATTCCTACCAGAAGGTCATCCTCAACAACAGGAAATCCTGAAAACCCAAGATCATTCATCATGTCAATTGCTTTTTTTATCTTGTCATTCGGACTAAGACTTACCGGATCATGTATTATCCAGCTTGAAAACTTCTTAACTTTGCTTACAAGCAAAATCTGGTTTTTTATACTCATATTTTTATGTATTATCCCTATACCTCCCTGATTAGCAATAGCAATAGCAAGATCAGATTCAGTTACAGTGTCCATTGCAGCACTGATAATAGGTATGTTAAGATTAATTTTCTTTGTAAGTTTTGTCTGCAGGACAACCTCATCAGGAAGAATTTCTGAATATTGGGGTACAATCAGGACATCATCAAAAGTAAGTCCTGTTTCTAGTTTTTTTTCCATATTATTTCGCCTCCGGTTAATTTTTGAACTTTATTAATTATTCTTCTTTCATCAGGATCTAGTATTTTTTTGTTATTCATTAAAAGATTCCCACGTACAATAGTTTCGGAAACATCATTTCCGTTTGCACAATAAATAATATGAGAAATAATGGAGTTATTTTTATTTATCGGATAAAGATGAGGTTTGTCAAGATTAATTGTAATAATATCAGCTCTTTTGCCTGGTTCAATTGAGCCTGTTATACTTTCAATACCTAGAGTCCTTGCTCCAGAAAGATTAGCCATGTCAAATATTTTTTGGTCTGAAATCTTTACTTTTGAGGTGAATTTATTAAGAAGGGCAGCAAGTTTAAGCTCTTCAAAAATATCAAGATTGTTATTAGATGTTGGTCCGTCAGTTGCAACTGAGACAGTAACATTATTTCCTATTAATTTGTCAAGAGGCATAACTTTTCCATAGGCTAATTTTAAATTAGAAGTGGGATTATGACATATTTTGCATTTTTTTCCAGCAATTTTTCTGATCTCAATATTTGTTATCCAATTTGCATGGACAAGGATTGTCTTTTCATTGAGCCATCCTATAGAATCAAGATACTCAACAGGAGTGTTTTTATATTTTGAAAGAGTTTCCCTGAATTCCTTTTCGGTCTCACTTATATGGATTCTTTTTAATATATCATACTTTTCAGAAAGATTATTAATCTTTTTTAGAGTCTCATTGCTACAAAGATAGATTGAATGTGCTGTTGCAATAGGTTTGATATACTTGTGATTAATATATTTTTTAATAAATTTTTCAGCATTTTTAATTGCATCATCTGCGTTATTGAAAAATAATGGTTTATCCATAACAGTCGAATCCAAAAACCCGTTTAAACCGGATTTTTCTATTGCTTTTGCTCTTTCAAATGGAAAATAATAAAAATCAGCAATTGTTGTTGTTCCGAATCTTATACATTCCAGGCATCCCAACAAGGTTCCGTAATATATTTTTTCTTTTGTAAGTTTTTTTTCAAGTTCAATAACTTTACTCAGCCATTTCCGTAAAGGAAGGGAATCTAGATATCCCCGGAACATAGTCATTGGAAGGTGTATATGTGAATTTATCATTCCGGGTAAAACTATTTTATTTGAACAGTCAATAACCTGTCTGTTTTTTTTGGAAAAACCTTTTCCGATCTTTACTATCTTATCCTGTTCTATCAAAACATCATTATCTCTCAGAATCTCTCTTTTCTTATTCTGGGTTAAAATAAATGCACAATTTTTCAATAACATTTTATTATTTTTTATCCAATTGTATAATTGGTTTCGCCAAATTTATTCCCATTCAATTGTTCCGGGTGGTTTGTTTGTTATGTCATAAAAAATATAATCAATATCATAATTTCTAATTTTTTTTATAATAATTTGCAAAATATCTTTTTTAATATGAAAAAAATTAGCTGTCATTGCTTCCTTTGAATGGACCGGTCTTAAGACAACTGATTCCATATGATTGTAGCCGATCGGGATAAGAATTATCGGAAACTGCCAAATTTTTTCCATTAATCCGTAGTTTTTTATAATTTTATTTACATTATGATCAATCTCTCTTAAAAGATCGAGCCGCTTTTTTGTAAGCAGTGCTTTTTTAATTTTTATTAATTTATTATTGTTTGGATGAAGCTGAAAAACTACCCTGTTTATCTCAAAAAACTTATTTGTAAGTCTTGTTGAGACATTTCCGAGCTGCTTCCAAATTAATTCTCCCTGTATCAGAGCACAGTGCTTATAGCTTCTTTCATCTCCCTGGACTCCTACACTCTTAACCGGAAGAACAGATATTTCATAATCAGGTTCTGACTTATTAATCTTATTTGCATAATCCTGATCTAATAATTCTGATTTTCCGTCAGAGCAAAGGCATCTTATTGAAAGACCGGGACCCGGAAAGGGGTGCCTGTCAATGAGTTTAACAGGAAGTCCGATTATTCTTCCAAGCTCTCTTACTTCATCTTTGTATAAATGAGAAATAGGTTCGATTATCCTGCCTTCCCTTATCATTTTTTGTATTATAGGCACTCTGTTATGATGAGTCTTTATAAGATCAGCATGTTTTGTACCTGAACTTTCAATGGTATCCGGATAGATTGTTCCCTGCCCGAGGATCCAGTTTTTTTCATCAAGATTAAGTTTACTAAGCTCCTTTTTCTGTACATCAATAAATTTTTTTCCGATAATATTTCTTTTTTTTTCTGGATCAGTTACTTCTGAAACTGCAGCTAAAAATTCAATTGAATAATCAGCTACATGGAAATTTTCAAAACCTATTTTTTCAAGAGCCCTTTTAACAAATTCAGATTCATTTTTTCTCATAAACCCATTGTCAATATGCAAACCATACACTTTTTTTTCCCCGAGAACTTTTTCAAGAAGTGCAAAGCTTACAGTAGAGTCAACTCCTCCTGAAACAAGCATAAACACTTTCCTTTTTTTTACAATTGATTTGATCTCATTTTGTATTTCATCAAGAAAATGCTCCATTGTCCAATTTTGTCTGCATTTACAGATGTTGAGTATAAAATTTTTTAGAATTTTCATCCCGTTTACAGTGTGAACAACTTCAGGATGAAACTGTACTCCATAAATCTTTTTTTCATGGTTTTCCATCCCAGCAATAATTTCCTGATCAGTTTTTGCAGAAATATTAAATCCTTCGGGAATCTTTGAAACACAGTCGCCGTGGCTCATCCAGACAATTTCTTTGTCAGAAAGACCTTTAAAAATTGAGTTTTTATTTATTATTTTTATCTCTGCTTTCCCATATTCTTTTTTTATCCCTGGTTTAACAATTCCTCCTGAAAAATAAGAAATAAACTGCATCCCATAGCAGATCCCAAGAACAGGAATATCAAATTCCAGAATTTTCTTATTTATTTTAACTGAATCTTTTTTATAGATACTGTCAGGTCCGCCTGACAGAATAATTCCTTTACACTTTTTTATTTTACTGAAATTTATATTTCCCGGAACAATAATCTCAGAATAAACATTAATCTCTCTTATTCTTCTGCTTATCAGATGAGTATATTGAGAACCAAAATCAATAATACATATTTTATCAAAGTCTGTTGTTTCCCCCATATTATTAGGAAAAAATTTAGGTTTAAAAAATTTATGAATTTGTCTTAAATGAAATAGTTATTTTTTTTTCAATCCCTAATCACAACTGTTATAAATTAGAAAACAAATCCTGGTTCATATGAAAACCTCACTGATCAAAGGAGCAACTTTTGGTCTGACTTCAGGAATAATAACAACACTGGGCCTTATTGTCGGATTAAATTCAGGAACTCACTCAAAAACTGTTGTTCTTGGCGGAATTTTAACAATCGCAATAGCTGATTCTTTGTCAGACGCTCTTGGAGTTCATGTCTCAGAAGAATCTGAGAATCGGCATACAAACAAAGAAATCTGGACATCAACTATTGCAACATTAATATCAAAATTTTTATTTGCATTAACTTTTATTTTACCTGTTGTTCTATTTAAATTGGATACAGCAATTAAGATAAGCATTGCATGGGGTCTTTTTTTTCTTAGTTTTTTGAGTTTTCTTATCGCAAGACATTCAGATAAAAAACCTTTTAATGTAATCGCAGAACATATTTCTATTGCAACAGCGGTTATAATTATAACTAACTACACCGGAAAAATTGTTTCTTTATTGGTTCCATGAATTTATTTTAGTTTGAAATCTTTAAATCCTTTCTCACAATAATGGCATTTTAATGTTAGAGGTTTTTCCTTTGTTTTATAAAATTTTGAAGAAGTGGGTTCGTTTCTGGAAATACAGTTCGGATTGGGACAAATAACAAGATTTTCCATAAAATCAGGGATTTCTATCTTGAATTTTTCATCAACCTTGTGATTTTTTATTATATTAATTGTTACTTTTGGAGCTATTAATGCAATTTTATTTAGCTCTTGTTTGCTTAGATTCTTATTTTCAATTTTTACAATATCTTTTCTTACAAGTTTCTTGCTTTCAAGATTCATTCCGACAGTAACAATCTTATTGAATTGATCAAGTTTTAGAATCTCAACTACTTTTAGTGCTTTTCCAGCAGGAATATGATCAATTACTGTTCCTTTTTCAATTGCATAAACTCTGTATGCTCTCATTTTATCTTACCTAAAACTAAAGATAATATTGCCTTTCTTACAGGTATTCCGTTGTGTGCCTGCTCAAAAAAATAAGCATATCCTGACTCATCAATACTTATATCAATTTCATTTACTCTTGGAAGAGGATGCATTATTTTAAGATTCTTTTTAACTTTTTTTAATAGTGAAGAATCAATTACATATGCATTCTTTACTTTTTCATACTCAGTAGGATCTGGAAATCTTTCTTTTTGTATTCTTGTAGCATAAAGGATATCTGCTTCATCTATAACTACAGAGACTTTTTCATGTTCACTAAATTTAATTTGTTTTTCCTTAAGGTCATCTTTTATATAATCAGGCATTTTTAGTGATTTTGGTGAAACAAAAAATAATTCACAGTTAAAAAGACCTAAAGCATGTGCAAGAGAATGTACTGTTCTTCCGTATTTTAAATCTCCTGCGATTGCAACCTTTAGTCCTGTAATTTTTCCCTGAGATTTTTTAATTGTATAAAGATCAAGCAAAGTCTGGGTCGGATGCTGGTTTGCACCATCTCCTGCATTAATAACAGGTACTTCAGCTGCTTCAGAAGCAAGCCTTGCAGCTCCTTCCATTGGATGTCTTATGACAATTACATCACTGTATCCTTCAATTACATTAATTGCATCCCATAGAGTCTCTCCTTTTTTAAAGGAAGTAACATTTGGATTTCTAAAACCAATAACTTTTCCGCCAAGTTTGTTCATTGATGATTCAAAACTTAATCTTGTTCTTGTTGATGGTTCAAAAAACAGAGTTGCAAGTACCTTTCCGTTAAGCAAGGGTTTTTTATTTTTTTCCATAATTTTTGCAACATCAAGAATCCTGATTATATCTTTTTTAGATAATTCATTGACGCTTATGATGTCTCTTGACAGAAAAGAAGGTTGTTTCCCCATTGTCATGAATCTAAAAACATAAACTAAATTTAAATGTTTTGGAAAAAATCTCTGATTTTTTCCAAAGCCTAAGAATGCCAGCATTCTTCATGTTTCGAAATTCGAAAATTTTCGAATTTTGAAGCCGAGAAATCACAACGTGATTTCTTTTGTTTTGGAAATCTAAAGATTTCCAAAGAATTAGTCTTTTTTTATACCTTTCCATTCCTTAAGTGCTCTTTCATATCTTTCAGGAGTACCTGTATCATACCATTGGCCTGAGAAATTATATCCGAATAATTTTTCTTCTTCAGCAACCTTTGGAAAAACATTTTTTTCAAACATCGAAAAGCCTTTTGGTATGAATTTTAATGCTTCAGGCTGCCATATGGAAAGTCCTGCATGGATTAGTTTAGAAGGCGCTTTATCCTTATCCGGTTTTTCAACAAATTCAAGAATCTTATTTCCTTGAAGTCTTGCAACCCCATAAGAGCTTGGGTTGTCAACTGTTGTGAGAGCAACAGTTATCAGTGCATCATTTTCTTTATGGAAATAATACATATCTTCAAGATCAATTTCTTTTAATTCATCACCGTTAGTAACAATAAAAGGTTCATTAAGTGAAGGAGATGCTAATTTTAATGCCCCGGCACTTCCCAAACGAGTCTTTTCTTCAACATAAGAAATATTCACACCAAATTTTGATCCGTCTCCAAAATAATCCTCAATCTTCTTTGATTTATATCCAACAGAAAAGATAAAATTTCTTATATTATATTTTTTAAAAAGATCAAAAAGATGTTCCGGCACGGTTTTTCCCTGTACAGGGAGCAGTGCTTTTGGAAGCTCATAAGTTATAGGTCTTAATCTGGTTCCTTTTCCTCCCAACAAAAAAACAGCTTTTTTCGGATAATTCTCTCCAAGTGCCCTTGACAAAAAAAGTTCAATTGCATGTGATCTGTTTTTGATTTTTCTCCCGTCAATCTTTCTGTCAACTGCATTAATAATTTCTTCTTCCAGTGTAATGGTTATTCTTTGTTTCATCAGTAATACGTGATTTTGTATCCTTTAAATAATTTTTTGTTTTTTAGAAAAAAAACGAAAATACGCTATCAAAAACTATAAAAACAATTCAATATTTCCTGATTGAGTGAAAAGGGGCCCGTGGTCTAGTGGCTTCATTTGAAAAAATGTCATAAATGACAGCGCCCTTACAAGGCGTTGATCCCCGGTTCGAGTCCGGGCGGGCCCATTTTTAAATTAGATTTAATTAGAAAATCTTTAGGTTTTGCAGAACTATTTTTTCCAACAATACTTGCAGTGTTGAATTTATTTGTCTTTTTTTTGTTGTGGAACATTTCTTCAATATCCTATGAGATTAGTAAAGACATCTGGGTTTCTCTGTTATATTTAGGATTATTTGAAATTATAATTATCATTTTAATACTTATTTTAGAAATATATATCTTAAATAGATTAATAAACGAATTTGGGTTGTAAAAAACTTAACCAAAATAAAAAAAAATTAATAATTAATTAAAATCTCAACATCCTTTCCAAAGATGTCTCTTAAGTCCTGGAAGATCGGCTGTTTGATAAAGACCTTTGCAGGTATCTCAATTTTTGCAAGAGCTTTTTCAAACTCTTCTAATGAGGATGATTTTATTTTCTTTAAGCTTCCGTCCTTGTCAAGCTCTGCTTTTGAAATGTCTTTTTCCTCGTTGTCAATGTCATGGATTATGAATGCTTCATCTCCAAGAAGAATTATCTCTCCGAATTTTTTGCCGTGTTTTACTCTAATCTTTGTCTTTTCTAATTCTCTTCCTCTTTTTCGCTGGATAAATTCAATCATATGCCTGATAAACTCTTTTGAGTCTTTTCTTACGTTGTGTATATCTGTTTTTGTAAGTTTTCCTGCATCATAATCTTTTTTTGCCTTGAAGATGTTTTTTAAAATCCTTGCATATTTCTGCGGGATTTTTCCCTTGTTTACAAGTTTTGCCTTGAACTTATCCTCAATCTCATCTGTCTTGACATCTGTCTCTCCTTCAAGTTTTAATACGTCTCTTACTACTGTTGCGGTGTTTTCATAATTCTTGATTACAGATTCTTCATCTTTTACTTTGTCAATCTGCTTGAAGAGCTTTTTTATCCTCTTAAGATAGTTTTCTGCTCCCTTAAGAAGCTTATCAATCTCTTTTCCTGTCACTTCTTTTATTGAACCATGCTCAAGATCCTTTCTTGTCTTGATAGTCTTTTCTAAGATTTTTACGTATTTATCTTCTAGTAATTTCTCCTTCTTAACAAAAACTTCCCTCATCATATCAGGAGTCTCTTTTGGTGTCGGAGGCGGGTATCCGTAAAGCATCAACGCTGCCTGGCTTGGTGTCAATATCGCATAAAACACATCATCCATGCCGATGCCCCGCATCTTGACTCGTATCCTCTTTAGCATCTGGTCTCCGGAATGCATGAAAATATCAATTGATTCCTTGCTTGGCTTTACTCTTCCCATCTTTAAGAGCTGCTTCCATGGCATGAAAATTCCCCTGTCATAGAAAGGGATTCCATCTCTTAAGAAAGTAAAGATTATTGGGTTTGCTTCTTTTATATTGTCCCAAAAATCTGTAAGGATGTAAACTTGTATATTCAACTTATTTCTTATTCCAGTCATCTCTCCTGCTTCTATGCCCATCCCAATTATTATGGCTCTCAGCTTGTCTTTTAGCTCAGCTCTTGTCATCTTCTTGACATCAGTGTCATCAATGACAATAAAGACATCAATATCTGATTCCGGTGTTGCCTTACCCTGTACTAAAGAACCAGCAAGCACATAGGTTACTATATATTTTTCAAATTTCTTTAAAACCATCTGCTTATGGATTTCTGAAATTTTTATTGCAGACAGCATTCCTCTGTCATATACAGGAGCACTCATTGAAATCAATCGTAATAGTTCATATTTTCCGTCATAACAATTCTGCCAAAGCTCGCTTAATATGATGCTGCTCGGCTTGATATTCGGATCAATATCTTTTGCAATTTTAGAAATTATCGCATTAAGCTTATTTACAAGCTGTGCTTTGCTCATTCTTTTGCTGTCAGAGTCATCAATCAGAACAAGGATATTAATTTCATCTTTATTCTGCTGTGTCTGCTGAGCCGTTCCTGCTGTAATTGAAGGAGGTATTCCGAACTTATTCTGGTTTAATTTATTTTTTGAAGGTAAAAGAGATATTCCTATTATGTATTTGTCAAACTTACTTAATAGTTCTTTCTGAAATTTATCCAATTTCTTTTTGATCTTATCAAGTCTTTGTTTTGCTTCTTTTGAAAGAGGGGGCTGGGCAGGGTTTACAGGAACCTTTTCCTTTTGGTTTTTTGATTTTTTTTTTGCCATTATTTCTCACCATAATTTAGAAAAGGCTTTTCCTATTTAAATAATTATATAAAATCTGAATATATAAGTGTGACATATTTGGCAAAGTTATTTATATGTTTATGATTTTTATGGGATTATGAAATATATTTCTGATCTGCATGTACATTCCAAATACAGCAGGGCGTGCTCTAAAAAAATTGATATTAAGAATCTTGAAAAATACGGAAAAATTAAGGGAATTGATTTACTTGGAACAGGAGATTTTACTCATCCAAAATGGATAAAAGAACTTAAAGAAAACCTCAGTGAAGATGATACAGGAATTTTAAGGACTGAAAACAATTTTCCATTTTTACTTTCAACCGAACTAGCGCTTATATATTCACAGGAAGGATCAGGAAGAAAGATCCATAATGTTGTTTTTGCAAAAAATTTTGATGTCGTATCTCAAATAACAGATGAATTAAAGAAAAGAGGAAGGGTTGATTATGACGGAAGACCAATATTTGGTATGAATTGTCCTGAATTTGTTGAGATGCTTAAAGAAATTGACAAAGACATAGAAGTCATTCCTGCGCATATTTGGACTCCCTGGTTTTCTTTGTTTGGAAGCAAATCAGGATTTAACACTGTCAAAAAATGTTTTCAGGATCAAACAAAACATATTAATGCAATGGAAACAGGACTATCCAGCGATCCAGAGATGAACTGGAGATTGTCTCAACTTGATAAATACAGCTTGGTTAGTTTTTCTGACTCTCATAGTTTCTGGCCCTGGAGACTGGGAAGAGAAGCTACTGTTTTTGACCTTGAAAAACTCAGCTATAAGAATATTATCAATGCTCTAAAAACAAAAAGCGGGTTGGATTCAACAATTGAGACTGATCCAGCTTATGGGAAATATCATTATGACGGACACAGAAAATGCAATATATGCCTATCTTCCAAGGAATCAAACAAATTAAACAGGATATGTCCTGTATGTAAAAAACCTTTAACAATCGGAGTTGATAACAGGGTTGAGGAGCTTGCTGACAGAAAACCCGGATTTGTTCCTGAGGATCATGTGCCTTTTAAAAAACTGATTCCGTTATCTGATCTTATTTCTCAGGTTTATGATGTGGGTGTAGCAACAAAGACTGTCTGGAAAGTTTATAACAAGCTAATAAAAAGGTTTGGAAATGAGATGAACGTTTTGTTAGAGACATCAAAGACTGATCTTAATAAAGTTGTTAGAGATAAGCTTGCTTCAATCATTATTAAAAACAGGAACCAAGAAATTGTTGTAAGGCCTGGCTACGATGGTGTTTATGGAGTTCCTTTAATTGATGAAACAAAGATCCCTGAACCTGAACCTGTTCAAAAAACTCAAAAGGATCTCAAAGATTTTTTTTAAAATGGCTGTTCCTACACTCCCCCCCAAGGCAAAACTTGTCATCGGTGTTATGTTTTCTGAGACCGATATATTTTTAGATTGTAAAAAGTATCTTGTAAAAAAATTTGGTAAAACTGATTTTGAGAGTAAAGTTTTTGATTTCAGTTTTACTGACTATTATAATCAAGAGATGGGACAAAATCTTAAAAAAATTTTTCTTGGTTTTGAAAAGTTAATTTGCATTTCCAAACTACCTGAAATTAAGATTTTTTCTAATAAACTTGAAAAACAATTTTCAGAAGAAAAAAACAGGAAAATAAATATTGATCCGGGTTATTTAACAAAGGAAAAGCTTATTGTTGCTAGCTGCAAATCCAGGCCTCACCGAATATATCTTGGAAAGGGTGTTTATGCGCATCTTATGTTCATTTTTAAAAGAGATGATGTTATAAAGTTCAAGTGGACTTACGCTGATTATATTCAGGAGAAAGAATTCTTTTTGAAACTGAGAACGAAATTACTGCAGGGTTAATCATCATTTCTCTAACACATCCTTTGCTTTTTCAAGCAATTCCTTTGATGTTGAATATGTAAGAATTTTTTCTGCTTGTTTGTATGTAAACCAATCATAATCATCATGCTCTTTTGAAACAGTTACATTTATCTGATCTGTTTCTGCGAGGAAAAAAATCACTTCTTTTTTAATTAGTTTATTGTCTCGATGATAAGAATAATTGATTTTTTTTTTATATCCCTCTACAAAATTTATAGCCTCTATCCCTGTCT
Source organism: Candidatus Woesearchaeota archaeon (assembly GCA_014729915.1). Classification (GTDB taxonomy): domain Archaea; phylum Nanobdellota; class Nanobdellia; order Woesearchaeales; family GW2011-AR15; genus WJJD01. The sequence goes on from WJJD01000159.1 coordinate 24,247, forward strand.
CTTCTTTTATTTCCCTTTTTGCAGTCTCTTTTATTGATTCTCCTTTTTCAATAAGTCCTTTGGGAAAATCCCATGCTTCCCTGTAATGCTTATGAGCATGCCTGTATAAAAGAAGGAATTTGATCTTATTGTTTTTCCTGAATACGATTGCCCCGGCTGATTTTTCGAATTTCATATTTTTAAAAAAACAAAAAATGTTTTTCCTATGTTCTGGATGCTTTTCTCAAAACCGGACCAATGGTCTTTTCTACAGCAATATCAATAAGTTCTTTTGTTGTTGCTCCTGGAGGTGGAGCAATTCTTGTGAAAGAAACATCCCTTTCCTTGTCATAATGGCCTGCTTTCATAAAGACCCTGGGATCTCTTTTTTTTCCTGCAAGCATTTCATAACAGGCATATTTAGCTGATTTTGCTCCCTTGATTTCAACTCTAATCAAAAGACCCCTGTTTTCGACATTGATCCCTTCAATCCTTTTTAGTTTATCAACAAAATAATCTCCAAGCTCTTTTGACCTTTCGCATATGTTTTCTTCCTGGATGACATTTAATGAGGCGACTGCTGCAGCACATGCAAGAGGATAACCTCCAAATGTTGAGCCGTCTGAACCTGGTGTATAGACTTTCATAAATTCCTGTGTTCCAACAACTGCTGATACAGGGATTATACCTCCGCCTAATGCTTTTCCTAATGTCACAAAATCAGGCCTTGCCTCTTCTCCGTATTCCTGCCATGCCATTATGTAACCGCATCTTCCAAGCCCTGTCTGGATCTCATCGCATCCAAAGAAAATGCCGTTTTTACGGGCAAGGTTCCGAAGTCCCATATAATGCTCTTTTGTTGTAAATAATGGTCCTCCTTCTCCTTTGTGCGTCTCGATAAAAATTCCTACTGTGTTTTCATTTACTGCGTTTTTTACATCCTCAACTGTGTCAGGAACAACTTTTACTCCGGGAGCTCTCGGAACTCTTCTGAATGACTGATCTTTATCAAACAAGGCGTTTGAAGCAAATATCCAGGTTCTCCCATGAAAATAATTTTCTGTCAAGATCACTTCAGGTTTTTTTATACCTTTTTTATGTCCATGCATCAATAGACCAGATATTGCCGAATCAGTTGCAGACCCTCCGTCACTTTTCGGAAGTACCCTGTCATAACCTGTTATTTTTGTTACTGATTGTGTAAAATCAGCTAATCTTTGTGAGAATATGGCTCTACTTACTAAATCAGATCCTGAATCCATCTCTTTTTTTACTGCTTCAATAACTTTTGGATGATTATGTGATATTATTGCTGAGTACGCTGATAAGAAATCTAAAGCCTTATTTCCGTCAGGATCATATAGCCAGGGACCTTCTGCTTTTTTAACAACAAAC
>WJJD01000160.1 GCA_014729915.1 Candidatus Woesearchaeota archaeon
AAATTGTTACCTTTCTAAAATAGCAAAAACAAACTTAGTTATATAACTTCGGTTGAAAATAATTCAACTATTTAGTTGAAAAACAGCTAAAGGATTGTAAAAAAAATAAGATACATTTTGTGCATAGATGCCTGAATATGTGTGTAAAATGAGATAGTTATTTTTTACAACTTCTAAATCAGGTCTGAAAAATTCCCTTTTCCCTGATCTCAAATTTCACTTTTTTTTCTAAAGGATCATCAGAATCATAATCTTTTCTTAAAACTGCAAACCTGTCATTATCATGTGTTTTCTTAAGCTCAATCAGGCAGTCTCCGGTGCACTTCATCATGTTACCTCCGACAAGAGTTATCTCGTTTTGCTTTTCAATATTCTGGTAGACCTGGTTTGTTAATAATATTATTTTATTATTTTCAGATGCAATCTCTTCAAGGATTTTCATCTGGATCATAATTTCCCTGTTTGCTTTTTTATAATCTTTTTTAAGCTCTCTTCTGTAGTGATTTCCTATTGTGTCAACAATAATTACCTGCAGCTTGTCATTTGAACAGAATTTTTTAAGTTTTTTAAAGATTTTAATCTGTTCATTAAAATCATTGATCCTGAATAAAAAAATATTTTTTAAAAAATCAGCACATTTTTCTCCTGCTAACTGGGAAAATCTTTCAGAATTAAAACCATTCTCTGTGTCAATATAAATAACACTGCTCCTGGTTTTTGCACACTGGATTGAACATAAATAACAGCATGTAGTTTTTCCAGAAGCTCCCGGGCCGTATATCATTGTGATCTTTTTTTTTTTGTAAGAATCAATAAGATTCTTTAACACAGGAGTTCCCGGCTCAACCATAAACAAAAAAAAAGGCAGTTTCTTTAAAAAGATTTATATTAATATGAATTTTATAAATTCATTATATGGATCTGTCTATTATCGTCCCTGCATACAATGAAGAAAAAAATATTAAAAAACTATATGAAAAACTAAAAAATAGCCTAAAAAAAACCAAAAAAAGTTATGAGATAATATTTATTGATGACGGAAGCACAGATAAGACATTTCAGATAATAAAAAACATATCAAAAAAAGAGAAAAAAGTAAAGGCAATAAGTTTTTATAAGAACTTCGGCAAATCCGCTGCTTACATGGCAGGATTTGAAATATGTTCAGGAGACATAATTATAACAATGGATTCTGATCTTCAGGATGATCCTTCTGAAATTCCGAACTTTATAAAAAAAATTAAAGATTATGATCTTGTTGTAGGTTGGAAGCACGAAAGAAAGGATCCTTTGTTTAAAACACTGCCTTCAAAGATTTTTAATATGTTTAACTCTCTTTTATTTGATATTAATCTTAAAGACAATGATTCAGGATACAAGGCAATGAAAAAAGAAGTCATTGAAACTCTTAATCTTTATGGTGATTTATATAGATACATTCCGGCAATTGTTGCAAATTACGGTTATACGGTTTCTGAAATAAAAGTTAAGCATCATAAAAGAAAACATGGAAAAAGCAAGTACGGCTACTTAAGATTGATAACAGGATCATTAGATCTTTTAACAGTAAAATTCATTACTCACTTTAATCAAAGACCCCTGCATTTATTCGGAATAGCGGGAATATTTTCTTTTATATTCGGTTTTTTTGCAGAGCTGATTGTTCTTTACTACCGGATTTTATTAAAACATCCCTTTGCAAAACATCTTGCACTGCTCATTCTTGGAGTTTTGTTGATTCTTTTAGGGGTACAGCTGGTAAGCATAGGATTAATAGGAGAATTAGTCATATCAAGGGAAAAAAAACACAAAAGCTATAAAATTAAAAAGACATTGAATTTTGGATAATATGAATAAAAAAATAAAAATACTGCTTCAGATCCTTGTTATCGTCACAATTCTTTTTTTTATGGGAAAGCAGATTGCAAACAGCTGGCAATATCTTAAGGATTATGATTGGAATTTTAATTATTTTTACTTAGTGATATCATTTTTGTTAAGCTTATTCTACTTTGCTTTGATAGCATTTGGATGGTTTTTAATTTTAAAAAAAATGAATATTAAGATAAATTTTGTTAAAGCAGCAAATATCAGGGCGGCGACTCAATTTGGAAGATATATCCCGGGCAAGGTATGGCATATTGTTGGAAGGACTTATTATACAAATAAACTAAATATACCCTCAATAAAAATTCTTACAAGCGTAGGTCTTGAAATTGCATGTTCCTTGATTGCTGCATTTATTGTCTTTCTTTTTACTCTTCCTTTTTTTTTGAAACATACAAATTTTGAAATTTTTCTTTTTTTGTTTGTTGTTATATCAATTATTTTGGTACTTATTAAACCAAGTATTTTCTCAAAATTCATAAATACTGGTTTAAGAATATTGGGAAAATCAGAAATTGAGTTTAATCTTAAATATAAAGACATTTTTTTAATTATTTTGTGGTTTACTTTCAGCTGGTTTTTGAACGGAGTTGCATTTTTCATGTTAATAAATTCGATTTACCGGGTTGATTTATCAATACTTTTACTCATCTCAGGGGTTTATGCAATCTCTTGGGTGATTGGCTTTTTAAGTTTCCTGACACCAGCAGGTATTGGAGTAAGGGAAGGTATATTGTCAGGAATGTTATCTTTTTATGTCCCTCCAAGTATCGCAATCATAATCTCTTTTATTGCAAGAGTTATGATCATGCTTGTCGAAATCACTTTTTTTATAATGTTCACATTTATTGATAAGAAAAAAAGATGATGTTATTATGGTAATTTATGTGTACAGAATGAAATTTATGGGGGAAAACAAGGTAAGTTTTATATAAGAAGCTTTTTTTAAAAACATCAAAATAAAAATGATTGAAAAACTTAAGGGGGCAAAAAAAAAAGACATACACCAGAGCATATTAAGAAAAACGCTCAGACTGTTTGCTGAACCTCTCTCTCTTGCTTTGTCAAAAACACCTGTAACTCCAAATCAGGTATCTTTTGTATATCTAATCTTCTCTGTTTTAGTATCTTATCTATACTCTAAAGGTCAATACGGTTCCAACATTACAGGAGGAATTCTGCTGTTTTTTCTTTTAATATTAGATAAGGTAGACGGATCATTATCAAGAATAAAAGGTACAGACTCAGACTATGGATTTTGGCTTGACAGGACTTTTAATGATTTTTCAAGAATCATACTTTTTTTTGGGCTAGCAATAGGACTTTACAGACAGACCCAAAATGTCATATATATCTTTATTACATTTTTTCTGATGTCAACATATCTTTTGGTTGGTATTACTCATGAAGTTTTTCGTCTGATAATGCCTGATTCAAATAAGATTCTAGGCTCAATAAAATCACACTATCATTTCCTTATTAATTTTGTTTATGGTGAGCCTCTCGTACCCTTTATAATCTTTGTCTTTTCTTTTACTCCATTACTTCACATTGGCGTTATTTTGCTTTCATTATATGGAGTTTTGTTTCTGATAGCACAATACTGTGTAATGACATTAAAGGTTAAAAAACAGTTATCACACGTTTCCAGAATGGATTCTAAAATTAAATAGGGTTATGCTTTCTTGACAACAACCACCCAAGAAAAGGCTTTTTTACTATGTCTTTTCCTTATGTTTTTCTTAAACACACTATCAAAAATTTTTCTTCCGATAAAATTAAGTTTCAATCTTGTAATCGGACTGAACAAAGCATAATCAGGATTTACAGAATCTATATTTAGTATCTTAAAGCCATTAGAATGAAGTTCATCAACCAACTCCTTTTTTGTATAATACTTATCATATATTTTTTCTTTACTTTTAACAATACTAAAACCAATTTTATAGAAAAAATCATGTATTTTTCCCAGAAATCCTCTTTCTCTGCTAAGTGCATCAAAAATTATAATTCCATCCCTTTTTATTACTCTCTTCATTTCATTGTACAGCTTGATTCTTTTTTTAATTTTGAAATGTCTAAGAAGCCTGAAACAGAGAATGCATTCAAATCTTTTTTTTTTAAAGGGAAGATCAAATGCGTCCCCTTTAACGAACTCAAAGTTACTTTTTTTAATTTTCTCAAGTTTTTTTAGCATTTGTGGGGAGCTGTCTAGCCCAAGATACTTTAGTATCTTTAACTCTTTTGTTATTCTTCCGGTTCCGGGGGCAATTTCCAGCAATTCTTTGATTTTATTCTTTTTTATTGCTTGATTTATAAAAAACAATTCAAGGGTATGATTTAGTTTTCCCTGAAAATGAGAAAATCTTTCTTTGTCATAGTTATCCACCAGCCTTTCTTTCTGGTACATTAACTTAACTTGTTTTTTGCCTTTATACATTTTTAATAGAATTTAAATAAACCTTATAAATAACCCAGACTTTTCAATCTTTGCTTTATCCTCTCTTCATCCTCTTCTGAAAGCTCTTCATCATCCTGTTCATTTTCAATCCTTTCAATAACCTGCAATAGGATAAATTCGACATAAGAATCTACATCCTCAAAATCACTGTCCTTTGCTCTTTTTTCAAGTTTAAAATACATCTCTTCAGGTATTTTGATTTCTTTTTTTTTCATTTTAGTTCAATAAAAAATGTGTTTTTTGGTAAGCTTCTTTAATTAATCCTGAAAAACCCTTCATGTTATATATTTTTGTTAAATACTGGAATGCAACCTCAGGCCTTTTTAAGATCTGGATTATCCTCTTTTTTTTTGCATATTCGATTGCATCCTGAAGATCTTTTTCAGTCACATTCTCATAACTGATAACCGGTGTCTGGGCTCCTTCAAACTTTGTCCAGTCCTCTGTAATAAGCCAGCCGTTTTCTTTTGCCATCTTATAAAATGGAGTTCCGGGAAATGGTGTTGCAACAGAAAACTGGGCTGATGTGCTTCCTAAAGAGAAAGCAAAATCAATTGTTTTTTTAATTGTTTTTTTTGTCTCTCCGGGAAGGCCAAACATGTATGTTCCGTGTGAAAATATACCCAACTTATTGCAGTTTTTAACAAATCTTTTAACTGTCTCTAAATCAAGTGGTTTATTGATGTTTTTAAGTATTTTTGGATCAGCTGACTCCACACCGAACTTAATTCCTGTGCACCCAGACTTTTTCATAAGCTTTAAGGTCTCATAATCTGTCTTTGCATCACCCATGCATGACCAGCTGATCTTAATCTCCTTATCAATAATCTGTATGCAGAGTTTTTTTATAAATTCTTTATCAACAGTTAAAGAAGTATCATCAAAATATAGTTCTTTTGCCTTATACTTTTTAATTAAAAACATCATCTCATCAACAACATTTTTTGGATCTCTTTTCCTGTAGTTTGGTTTCCCATAAAAAACATGGGGCTCAAGACAGAAAATGCACTGATATGGGCAGCCTCTTGTTGCAATCAAAGGTATGCTCGGGTGCTTTTTGCAGAAAGGATCATTATAGCTGTATATCGGAAGCTCTTCTCTTTCAGGATAAGGAAGAGAATCAAGATCTTTTAAAAGCTGCCTTCTTTCATTGATTATGATCCTGCCCTTTTTTTTAAATCCAATCCCTTTAATTTTTTCATAATCTTTTGTCTTTTTTGAAAATTCTTTAACTAATTCCAGAAGAGTGAACTCATACTCACCAAACACAATAAAATCAACAGAATCATTTGAGAGAATCTCTTCAGGAAGAGCTGTTGAATGCGGTCCTGAAAAAATGATTTTTGTATCGATCTCCTTTTTAATTTTCTCAGCAAAATCAAGATCACTGTAGATAGAAGGTGTTGATGTTGAAATAAGGACAGCATCTGGATTTTCTTTTTTTAGAAATTTTAAAACCTCTGGCTTTGTTTTCTTGTCAGCAATAGCATCCCTTAGTTTTGCATCAACACCATTTTTTTTTAATAGTGAAGCTGCATATGCCATATAAAAAGGAAAAGGGTAATATTCAAGATTCTGTTTTCTGCTTCTTTTGCTTGCCCA
>WJJD01000161.1 GCA_014729915.1 Candidatus Woesearchaeota archaeon
AGGGTGGAGGGTGGAGGGGGGGTTGGGGTGGGGTTAGGTGGGGGGAAAGGTAAAAATGAGGTGTGTGTGATGGTTCGGGAAGAGTATGTGTGGTGGTCAGGCTTTGTTTGTGGAGGAAGGGAATGGGAAGGTTGGGAAAATAGAGGTTAGAAATAGGGATGTTGGAAATTAAAACAGAAAATTTACTCTTATCTAAAGCCTTTTATACACTAATATCCCTTCAGTGTCTTCTGTCTAACAGAAGAAGAAAAAGACACAGGGTTTAATTCCATGCCGTCTTTTGCTGATATTACCTGTATGCCTGTGCTTTTCTGGATTTCTCTGGCTTCATACAAAGGATCTGCCTGAAGCATCTTTATTCCGAAATGAGTTATTATTGCAAGCCTCGGATGCGCTTCCTGGATGAATTTTTGTGCCTGCTCTGTATTCATAACCCCTTTTTGTTCCGTTGATCCCGGACATGGAACATTCAGTATAAGTATGTCACAGTTCCGGTACTGCTCTGCTATTGTTTTCCTGTATTCAGTATCAGAAGTATATCCTAGTGTAAATTTTTTTGAAAATATCTTGAAACCTACAGCATTCTCATCTGAATGCTTTGTTTTCATAAGCCTTATATCAATATGGTTGATGCCCACTTTTTTTCCGTAATCAAGTGCAATGTATCTTTCCACACAGGTCTTATAGAATGAATGCACAAAAGGCTCTGATTCCTGTGTTCCGTTTATTGAAGAATTGTTTCCAACAAGAACTCCTTTCTTATCAAGACCGTTGTGAGTCATTGCGCTGATAACAGAGTTTGCCCCGGCAGCATGATTGAGATGGTTATGAGACAGAAAAACAGCAGTATTTTCCCGTAGGTTTATTCCATAAAGTTTTGCCATAACTAAAGAACCAGGTCCAGGATCAATATGAAACTGGTTGCCTTCAACCTGTAAAATTATACCTCCTGATCCTCGATATTGTTTCCCGACAACTATAGAATCCCCTCCAGTACCAAGAAATAAAATACGATCCCCCATACTATTTAAGAATGACTACAAATATAAATATTTTGGCATTTTTCATCAAAAATCACAGATTTTTGATATACTCCATTATTTCATGAATTTCTGTTTTTTAAGAAATTCATAAATTATTTTTTTCCGACAACTTCGATATCAAAAACAAGAGTCTTTCCGGCTAATGGATGATTCAGATCAAGTTTTAATGAATTATCATCAAAATCAACTATTTTTGCTGTGAACGGAACTCCTTTTTCATTCTGGAAAGTAAGCATCATACCCTTCTTTATATCCAGATTCTTCGGAAGCTTATCTCTGGGCACCTCTGCCAATAGATTGTTTTGTCTTTGTCCATATGCTTTTTCAGGCGGAACTTCAATTGTTTTTTTATCTCCAATCTTCATATCAATGATCTCTTCATCAAGGCCCTTGATTACCATTCCCTTTCCTGCTTCAAATTCCAGTGGTGCTTTTCCTTCTGAAGAATCAAAGACATCTCCATTCTTAAATTTTCCAGTATAATGAATCTTAACCTTATCCCCTTTCTTAATTGCCATATTATCACCTTTCACAAGAATCAAAGAAATCGATAAAATTTTTATCAGATAATACATTAATCCCTGCCTGATCTGATGTAAATCTGCCGGATTTATAAATATATAGGAACAAAATTTTTATAATCAAAGAGAATTATCAGTTTTATGGATTTCTTTTTAAAAAAAAAAAGCCAGATTTCTTTTATCATACTTATAGGAGTCCTAATTGCCTCATCTGTCCTGGTTTATACATACATGGCTAATAGCAGCAGCACAATAGAGCTTGACAAGGACAGGAATTATATTGAGTTTAACAACAGAAGAAATTCTTTTGATAAGCATGTAAAAGAATGCCTTGAGTATCTTTCATTAAAAAGCATTGATGTGCATGGATTTTCCGGAACAAATGACTTAATAAAACAGGATATCCTGAATAACATTGATTCCTGCATTGATTTTTCTTCATATGGTCAGCAGGGTTTTATTATAGAAAAATCAACTCCAGCTGTTTTGATTACAATTACAGATGACATTTTTCTTGCTGAGCTAGATTATGAGATTTCCCTAAGCAAAGATGAGAAGTTATACAGGTTTGAAAAAACTTCTTTTCATATGCCAATATCCGGTTTTTATAGTCTTGCAGATCTTAATAACCTGCCTTTGACTATTGCATCAACTGATAATAATGCGATCCTTACACTCCCTCAGGGATTAAACATTGTTGATAACAACAATGATCTTGTAGATTCTCTTGAGATTGCTGTTCTTGACCACCAGTTTCTTGGCCTTTCAAATAATGTTATTCCGATAGGAGTATCTTATGAGATCAGACCAGACTGCTCATTCTCCGGAGAAGCTGAAATAAAGATTTATTATGAAGAAGACTGGATTCCTGACGGGTTTGATGAGAATAATCTTGCGATAGCATGGTATGATGATGAACATGATATATGGAGGTCAGTTCCCACTGTTGTTGATACAGTTACCGGAACCCTTACCGGAACAGTGACTCATTTCAGTGTATTTAGCATTGTATTGAACTGCAATCCGGATGTTTCTAATGAAGATCCTGTTGAAACGACTGTTGCAATGTATCAGCAGCCGCACCTTCCTTGTGAAGGGTGGGTTAATGATTTTGATGATAACGGAAGAATAAAAGATGAATATTCAGGAGGGACTATTTCACCGGACGGAAATGTTGACAGCCCGAGAACTGATTTTCCTGAAGGTGATTCCGGAGTAAGATGGTATCCGAATATGCCAACAGCTGAATACTCTGGAGTATCAGCTCATCATTTATATAAATGTGATGATCTTGAATCTTCAGATTGTAGTTTCTCTCGTTGGTTTCCAAAACCTGATCCTGAATGTCCAAAAGACTCTCCCTGTGCTGACGAAGATGCCGGATGTCAGGAAGAATGCGGCAATTATTGCTACAACGACTGCAATGCAGATTACAGGAGAGGATATACAAACACAGATCATCTAAGTGGGTGGGGATGTGTGTTTTTCCAGGTGACTGCTGAAAACAGGGAGGGAAATTCATGCACATCAGAGGCTGATCTTTCTGATCCTGCAGATGAGCTTGTTGTTTTAGAGGAAATTGAATGCAAAAATTGTAGAGCCGGAGATACAAAATATTTCATTAATGCAAATCCTGATGCTGTTGATTCTGCTGAAAATATTGGAAATTTAGGAGAAGAAGCTGATTATATTTCAGCTGAAGGAGTCAATGCAGTCTGCAGATATTTTGAATATACAGGAGATGGAAGAGACACCTGCATCAATGCAGAATACAAAATTATTTTTGAAAACCAGTATTTCAGTGCAGTTTCAGAAGGTTCAGGCAGCGGAAGAGGAGGTGCTTTATGCAGTGATTCTGATAATAATTATTGCGGAAAAAGCACAACCCAGGGCTGCTGCGGTGACGGCAATTCTGAGAAAGGTTGGTACTGCTGCGGGAATCTTGCTGCAGACAACAGATTTACAAGCACAGGAGACGGAAACTGCAATTGTGTTGAAGCCGGCGTAGAATTCAGTGGTGAAGATGACGAAAGCGATGGAGAAACCCAAGAGACTGGACAGGAATGCACTGAAGACAACATAGACTGCTGCATGCAGGCTGATCAGGATGGAGCGCTTTATCATGTTGAAACATATGCAGAAGATAATCCATTTAATGGTGAAATGGATTGTAATAGAGGGATTGTTGAAAGAAAAAGGGGAAGTGACGGCTACTGCGAATATTATCTGATTGGCTGCTGTGATGACTGCACAGACGACTGCCATGATTTGTGTGACGAAGTGAGTGAAGATGCCGGAGAAGAAGAAGAAGAGACACCTGAATGCGAGAACTGCGGAGAAGAAGGAGGAGAACCCTGTGATGCAGGATGTGATGGAGTGAATGAAGATGGCTGTTATGAAGAACTGATTCTATGTGATAATCAATGTATTCAAGATGAATGCAAAATTCCATCAGGTTGTGAGAACTGCGGGGCAAATGATGAAAATCCTTGTGAAGAAAACTGCATCGATAAACTAGGACTTAACCAGAACGGATGCGAACAAGGATTAACTGTTTGTGATGACGGGAAATGCAGAAGTGATTGTGAAACTTCACAAGATAAATCTTGTGATGATTGGTGTGGCGGAGAAAATGGTCAATATGGTTGTTGTGGTGATCCAAATAATGACATTGCCTATTATTGTTGTGGTAATTTTGTTCCTTATGAAACTTCAGGATGTGACTGTATTAACCCAGGATACTGCCCGGGATTCACAGATAATTACTGCGGATGGGTTCCTGAAAAAAAAGAAGGAATAACAGTTTCAGTAAACAATGATAATTATGAGCCTTGTGATTGTACATGCAATTCTCCTTATTTTGAATGTGAAATTACAACATAATTACTTTTATGTTTACTTATTAAAACCTTTTTCAAAGGAAAAAATAATAAGGCCGGATGGAGTTGCACATGTTCCTATATTGAGGAACGAAATATAGGGTTGTAGGCAGCGGAATAGGGCACGAAGTGACCGTCTGTGCCATTTTTATTATTTTTTTTCCGCAAAATCAGGTGATAATTTATCTAAAAAATAAAAGAAATAACGATATTATTTATTTTCACTCTCCCAATATCGCCGGCTTGTTTGGCATTGCCTGTTCTGCATTTATGCTTTGCTTCATCAGCTTTCAATACAGTAATCTCTGCAGCATTAAATTCTTTTGAGAAAAAATCCCTGGCTTCTTTTACTGCTGTAAACTCTAGGTTCTCAC
>WJJD01000162.1 GCA_014729915.1 Candidatus Woesearchaeota archaeon
GGATGATACCAGAAGGATCTTTCCTTCCTGCTTTAAGAAATCAGGAGCATCTTTTAAAAAATCAATTGTTATCTCAAAACCCTGTTTTCCGCCAAAGACTGCATTGTCATTTAGATCTCTTTCATCTGCAAGATATGGGGGGTTGAATATGATCAGATCAAACTTGTTTTTTTTTTAAGAGGTTATCCATTTTTTGGTTTTCAGATCAAAGTAATTGTTTTTCAGATATGAAAAAAGATCTGAACGCACGGCTTTGATATTATCGATGTTATTTTTTTCTATCTCTTCTTTGACGTGCCGGACTGCATTTTTATTGATGTCAGCAGAGATAACAAAATCAGCATTTTGCAGAGCAGAAAGTCCCTGGATTCCTGATCCTGTGCCCATGTCAAGAACAAGGCCTTTGGAATATTTTTTTACGTATTTTTTTAAGAGGAATGAATCTTCTCTTGGCTCATAGATTTCTTTCATGGAAAAAATGAAGATCGGAGTATTAATAAGATTTCCTGAAAAAAAGACATTAGATGTTTATGATAACACCGGTATTGATCATATTGATACGGGGCTTGATATGAAATAGTTATTAGAAAAAATTTACTGATTGCTCAGTAAATTTTTTATATAATAACACCTTTTCTCATTCTCATGAACAGCATTTCGAATTTGTTCTCGGCCTAAGGCCGTCATTGTTCTTTTACTATTCAATAATCTATTTTTCTATAGACACTAAAAGGTGATTTGTAAATGGTTAATATAAGACCCTTTAAGGGGCTGAAATACAACAAGGATAAAATAAAAAAATTTGAGGATGTGATAAAAAAATCAGATTATATTTCTGTGCATGTGCCTCTGAATGAGAAGACCAGGAATCTCATATCAAAAAAAGAGCTAAAAATGATGAAACCCTCTGCAATGATCATCAATTGTGCAAGAGGAGGAATTATTGATGAAGAAGCACTATATGATGCATTAATAAATAAAGTCATATCTGGTGCTGCTCTTGATGTGTTTGAAAATGAACCCCTTAAGAAGAATAAGTTCAGGGAGCTTCCAAATATTGTCATGACGCCTCATCTTGGAGCAAGCACAAAAGAAGCCCAGGAAAAGGTTGCACAGATGGCTGCAGAAAATATTATCGGAGTATTTACTGATTCTGATTATTCAAATGTCTTAAACTTCTCTTTAAAGAGCCAGGGTCTAGACCAGTCTCAAAAGCTATATCTTCTGCTTTCAAATAGTATTGGCAGACTCCAGACACCCTTTATCAAGGGAAATATCAGAGAGATCGAGATAATGACAACAGGAGATATAAACAAAATCTCAGAGATGATATCATTAAATGCCCTGTCCGGATTGTTCAGGGAAGTCATAGACAAGCAGGTTAGTCTTGTTAATGTGAAAAACACTGCTCAGAATAACGGCATAACAATAAAAAAAATTGAAAAAGAGAGCATGCATGATTTCAAGGACAGTATTACAGTGAAGGTAAGGGATTCAGAAAAAGAGACTGAGATTAAAGGCACGGTTTTTGGAAAGAAGTTTTTAAGGATCATCAGGATAAATGATTATATGCTCGATTTTTATCCTGAAAAAACTCTTGTTCTAGTGAAATATAAGGACAAACCAGATATAATAGGAAAGATCGGAACTGTTCTTGGGGAAAAAAATATTAATATAAATGAATTCAGAACAGGAAAGGGAAAAGACAAAGATCTTACTATTGCGGCAATAAATCTTGATAAAGAACCGGATAAGATATTGGTGCAGAGGATCAGGAAAAACCCGGACATTGATGATATCAAAATATACAATTTCAGGTGAGAGAAATGCTTGACATTAATTTAATTAGAAATAAACCAGAGATAATTGAGAAAGATCTGAGAAAAAGGGATATGAGAGAAAAGATAAAAGATCTAGAAAAGTTAAGAGAGCTTGACAGGAATTGGAGAGATGCAAAACAGGAATCTGAAAAACTCCGGCACCAGAGAAATGTAGTAAGCAGAGAGATAGCACAGCTCAAAAAACAGGGAAAAGATATCTCTGCTAAGATTAAGATTGCAAAAGATCTTCCTGCAAAAATAGAAAAATCAGATGAAAAAAGAGACATGCTGAGAAAAGAGATGAATGAAATTCTAATGAGGCTTCCGAATATTTTGCATGAATCAGTTCCGGTCGGTGTTGATGATACAGATAATGTGGTTGTAAAAAAATACGGTAAAAAAACAAAAAAGGATTTTGAGATAAAGAGCCATGTGGATATTCTTGAAAAACAAGATTTTGCAGATACTGAGAAAGCAGCAGAGGTTTCCGGAAGCAGGTTCTATTATCTGAAAAGAGAGCTTGTTCTTCTTGATCTTGCTCTGATGAGATATGCGATGGATATTTTGCATAAAAAGGGGTTCATCCTGATGGAGCCTCCTTTTATGATGAGAAGGGAGCCTTATGAAGGTGTAACTTCTCTTGATGATTTCAAGGATGTAATGTATAAGATTGAAGATGAAGATCTTTATCTGATTGCGACTTCAGAGCATCCTATTGCAGCTTATCACCTGGATGATGTGATTGATGAGGATAAACTTCCGCTTAAATATGCTGGTCTTTCCCCATGTTTCAGAAAGGAAGCGGGATCTCATGGAAAAGATACAAAAGGTATATTCAGGGTGCATCATTTCAACAAGATTGAACAGTTCATATTCTCAAAACCTGAAGATTCATGGAAGTTTCATGAAGAGATGATTAAGAATGCAGAGGAGGTTGTAAAAGGGCTTGAGCTTCCATTCAGGATTGTTAATGTCTGTACAGGGGATATTGGTACTATTGCCGCAAAAAAATATGATCTTGAGGTCTGGATGCCTGTCCAGAATAAGTACAGGGAGCTTATTTCCTGCTCTAA
>WJJD01000163.1 GCA_014729915.1 Candidatus Woesearchaeota archaeon
AACGGATATACTGCCTTAATCAATCCATTCTCTAAAAGATCCTGCTTTCTCCAGTTTATCTCAACAAACTTTTCTTTTATGACAATCATTCCTTTAAGTTTCAGTCTTAATATTCCTTTTTTTATGACCTCTTCAGGTGCATCTATCATCACACTTAAGGTCTTGATTGTTTTTGGTTTTTTTATTGATTTTAAGATAAGGTATTCAAGCGGAGTTATTTTTTCAGGCTCAATTACTGCAGTGAATTTAAGAAGCATGTCTTCAATTTCTGAACTTGGTTGATACTTGATTTTCAGATCTGCAAAATTCAGATAAGTATTGACCTTGTCTCTTTCATTTGAGAGATATTTTACAAGAATCTTTCCGATAAGCTTCGGGCCTCCATGCAAAAACAGATGTTCAAAAATCTTCATGTATTCAAAATATCTTCTTGTAAAATTATATTCGGGTTTTGTTTTGCTGTAGATATAATTCCTCTCTTTATATAAGTCAATAACTTTTTTGTTGTTTGTCAGTTCATAATAGATCATCATTGAATACCACTGGCAAAGGCCTTCTTCAAACCATTCAATGTAAATCTGATCCTTTGATTTATTTTGGGACAAGCATGAATGTATCTGCTCATGGATAAGAAGTATGGGTGTAAAAAAAGAACTTATCCTCTTATTTAAGAAATAGATGCCTGCATTAGGCTGCCCTTCAAAGATTGTGACAGAAGATGCTCCTTTTTTTTCAAAGATAAATAATCCCGGTGGAAAGGCTTTTTCAAAAAATATTGATCTGGGCTTGAAATCAATTCCAAGAAGGTTTTTAATTTTTTCACGGATCTCAGGAAGATAATCTCTCCATATTTCCTGGTCAAATTCTTTTGGTGTCTTGTCCAGCTGCTCTTTAATTGATTCAAGGTCATGCCTTAAAATAAGATCATGGGCTTTTTCATTTGTCTGGATAGCAAGCTTGTTGAGTTTTGCTATACCTGTTTCAGAAAACTCCTGATTTTCAGAAAAATTCTCCTCAAGAAAAGAAAGCACACTTGGCTTGTAGTATTCAAGATCTGTATTAAAGAATGCATCTTCAATTACTCTGAATTCTGATAGTTTTATCATTTCAATAATCAGCAATCCTTAACCTAATAAAAATTTTGTTATTGAAAATGCATCCGCATTTTCAATGGATCCTGGAAAAGAAACTAATTTGTTAAAAAACTCTATCCAAAAAAAAGAGCAGGTTTTTATTCATGATCAAAAATCGCAGAGCGATTTTTGATGTTTATTAAACATAACAATTTTTTCAAATCCGATTTTTTTTAATTCAGGAACTATATGATTAAAACCTTTTCCAATATCTTCCTTTTTATGGGCATCAGAGCCTAGGGTTACAGGAATTTTTTTTTTTTGGCACATCTTAAGAATCTTAAATGAAGGATACTGCTCTTTAATTTCTGCAAATAATCCAGATGTGTTGACTTCAATTACACTGTTGTTTTTCTTAAGAGTATCAAGTGTTTTTTTAATCTCTCTTGTATAAAACTCCTCTTCATCAGAAAAAAATCTGTTGTTAATATTTGCTTTTTTAATATAATCAAAGTGAGAAATGCAGTCAAAAATCTTAAGATCTGATATCTTTCTTATAAGCCTGTAGTATTCCTGGATCACTTTTTTTACACTGCCAAAGGTTTCAATAAGTTCATTGAATTTTTTTTCTGTCTGATCCCACCACATCCCTCTTATAAAATGGACTGAACCAAGAGAAAATTCAAACCCGAATTTTTCTAAGTAATTTTTAATATATTTTTCATATCCTTCTATATAATCAATCTCAACTCCGAAATTGATTATTTTTCCGGGAAGTTTTTTTCTGAGTGTTTCAATATCCTTTTTGTAATCCCTTATTTGCTTCTTTATCATGCCGCCGTCTCCGTCAAAACTGTATTTTCCCGGAAGAGTGGAATGATTGGTTATTGAAATCTGTTTTAAATCTTTTTTAATTAACACATCCTTTAATTCAGATATCTCTCCTTCTGCATCCTTGCTATATTTATTGTGAATATGGTTGTCTACCAGCATTTTTTAGATTCCTTATCTCAAGCTCCTTTAAAACTTCACTAAATGATATTTCTTTTTTCTCTGCAATAACAAGCAGAAAATAAATGAGATCTGCTATCTCCCATACTAAATTCTTTTTGTTTTTATAATTTATCACTTCCTGTGCTTCTTCTGAAATTTTTTGCTTTAAAAAATATTCATTGTTCAGGAGTTTGTTTGTAAGACTGTTTTTTCTGGGATTTTTTTTTCGTTTCCTGATAATTTCCTGCAGGGAAATTATATTGAATTTTTCATCATCAAAACAGCTGTATTTTCCTGTATGGCATGCATAATTTTTTTGTTTTACTGTAAATAGCAAAGTGTCTTTGTCGCAGTCTGTTCTTATTCTTATAAGATTTTGTGTGTTTTCTGATGTCTCTCCTTTTCTCCATAATTTGTTTCTTGACCTGGAATAGTACCATCCCTGTCGTGTCTCTATTGCTTTTTTTAGTGATTCTCTTGATGAATAGGCAAGCATCAATACCTGTCCATCCTTTTCCTGTACAATTGTAGGTATGAGTCCCTTGTTTTTTTTAAAATCAAGGATTGATATGAATGCTTTATTCAGGTCAATCTTTTTTGTATATAGGCTCATGCCGAGAACTGAATCTGCATCTAATTCTTCTAATTGCTTTATCTCTTCTATTTTTGAGATGCCTCCTGCGTATATGATTTTGTTATCTGTTATTTTTTTAAGTTCCTTTACTGCTCTAATATCTATTCCTTGCATCATGCCTTCTTTGTCAACATAAGTATATAAGAAACCGGAACAATAGTCTTTTAGTTCTTTTGCTTTTTCAAGTGGTGTTTTTTTTGTTTTTTTTGTCCATCCTCTGCCAACTACTTTTCCTTTTTTTGAATCCAGTGCAACTATTACTTTTTGTTTTGGAAGATTTTTTAAGAATTTTTTATCTGCTCTTGTCCCTATTATTATCTTTTCTGCACCTAGTTTCAGAATCTCCCATGCTTTTTTTTCTGTCCGGATGCCTCCTCCGACATTGCACCTGCATATTTTAGAGATCTTTTTAATCAACTCAAGATTGTCTTTTTGTCCGAAAGCAGCATCAAGGTCAATCAGGTTTATCTCAGGATAAATCGAGTATTCAAGAGCTAAAGCTAACGGATCCTCTTCATATCTCTTTTTTTCTTTTTTCCCCTGGATTAGCTTTACAGCTTTTCCATCAAGGATATCTATGCTTGGTATTATCATTTTTTTCCTCCTTTATGGATTTCCTCTGGAAATCCATTTGTGTAAGGCAATATCAACTTTAGTGAGCTAAAATTTCCTACCTAAATTCACGTTAGTTGACTTTGCCTTTTTCTAAATACTTTTTTATATAACTTGTCTGTGTAGAGGGAGTATGAGTTTGGATACTTATTATATCGAAGTTTTGGATAATGCAGTTTCGGTAGTAATATTAACAAAAGCAAAGGCTCTTGAGATTTATTCTGAAAAGTATGGAATAAATCTTAATAATTCTATGGGTGTAGGTGATGGATTGTCAGATATTGGTTTTATGAACAATTGCGGATTTTGTGCATGCCCTGCAAACTCCCAGGAAAAAGTTAAGGAATTGGTGAATGAAAAGCACGGACTTGTCTCAGACAAGCAAGGACTGGACGGAGCTCTTGAAGCTTATGAAAAAGCAAAAGAAAAAGGTCTTGAAGCTGTTATTTTTGACAAGGATGGTGTTCTTACAGTAAATAATGAACTTTCAAGAGGGGAAGAATTCAGAGAAGTTTTGCGAAAAGCAGGACAGGAAAAAAATCCCTACATTATCTTGCTGACCGGATCAAGCTTTGATCAGAATACAGATTTCTTAGAGGCCTATGGTTTCAATCATCTTCATGAAAATCCTGCTTATAAGAAAAAACCCTGGGCTGTTATGTTTAACAGCGGCCTTCAGTTCTATAATGTTTTTGATAAAGAAACAAAAAGCCTATGTGATATCCCTGATGAGATGGTTGCTGGAATTAATAATTTGAAAAACTATGTAGAGAAAATGATTGAAAAGGATATTTTTGGGAATTTCGGAATTGTCGGATTTACTGAGGATTATGAAAAAGGACAAAACGGAAGAATTTACAGACCAAAAAAAGAAGCAATGGCGACTTGGAATATCCCTCGATATTTTAAAGATGGTAAAACAGTTTATCGGGGAAGTGAAGAAGCGAAAAGATTTTCAGATGCTTTAGTTAAAATTATCACAGATTTTTTTGATGAAAAACAGTATAATTATGAGATTGCCTGAGTGAATGTTTCCATATACAGATATTAAAAAGATTGAACTTTCATTTTTTATTCATAATCTGACTTCAACTCCTCTCTCTCTTAAATATTTTTTAACCTCTCTTATCGAATATCTTTTATAGTGAAAGATGCTTGCTGCAAGGGCTGCATCTGCGCATCCTTTTGTAAATCCTTCTAGAATTTGTTCTGGATTTCCTGCTCCGCTTGAAGCAATCACTGGAATACCTACACTATTGGAAATTTTTTTTAAAATTTCCAAATCATAACCTTTGTTAGTTCCGTCCCGATCCAAGGAATTCAAAAGGATCTCTCCTGCTCCGAGTTTCTCAGATTTTTTTGCAAATTTTGCTGCATCAATTCCTGTATTCTTTCTTCCTCCATAGATATAAACTTCCCAGTTGTTTTTTTTATGGTTCTTTTTTACATCGATTGAGACAACTATGCATTGTGAACCGAATTTATAAGCTCCTTTTCTTATCAATCCAGGATCTTTTACAGCAGAAGTGCATATAGACACCTTATCTGCTCCTGCTTTTAGTAGCTCTTTCATATCCGCAACTGTTTTTATCCCTCCTCCTACAGTAAACGGGATAAAGATATTTTGTGCAACTTTTTTTATCAGATCCTTCATAAGTTCCCTTGACTCAATGCTTGCAGCAATATCTAAAAAAACAAGCTCATCAGCACCCTCTTTATAATAATATATCGCTAACTCTACTGGATCTCCTGCTGTTTTCGGATCCTTATAATTTATGCATTTTACAACCTGTCCTTTTGAATCAACATCAAGACAGGGAATTATCCTTTTTGCTAACATGTTTATCACCTTGTGTAAAAATTTTTTAAAAAAGAAATTTTTCCTGAAACCATAGAAATTGATTTGAAACAACAAACATCTTTGAATTCAGATATAGAGAATTTTGAAAAACATCAAAATTCTTTAAGAAGAACTTTGAAATATTCTCTATAAACATCTGAAAATAGAGATCAATTTATAGATAATTCAAAGTTCTCTATAGGTAATTCAAAGTTCTCTATAAATATTCAGTAATGTTTTTTTGTAGATTCAACAATTCTTAAATACTTTTGCATATCCTGATTCAATATGGAAAGAATGAGTGGCCTAATTGATTTATAATAATACTTTAATTCTGTATTTGTTAGTTTTTCATGATTAAATATCTTCTTCATTATTCTTCTTTTTGCCGGAGCAAATATTTCTGATAAAGCTTTATTTATATTATATTTTCCTCTTATTCTAATCTCTTTTTTTAGTTTCTTTCTTTTTTTATTCTTTTGTCTTCTTTTAGAATCTTTAAATGATTCATAATAATAATTAAATTCAGTTTTATTGAATTCTTTTTTTATATTATTTTCTTTTATTTTCTTTTTAATATGTTTATTATCAATATTCTCTAATGAATATATTCTTTCAGAAATTTTAATAATTTTATTAAATTCATCAATTAATTTTTTTCCCTTCAACTTTTTTTTTATATATCTATATTTAAATTCTTGTTCTAATAATAAGGGAACTGCAAGATTCAGTCTTTCATTATCTTGTTTAATAATTTTTATTATCAGTTCTTCAATATTTTTATAATCAGGAAAATCTAATTCAAACCCATATTTTTGTAAGTTTTTGGTTAATTTTGCACTTATCATTTTTCCAACTTAGATTCTAAATGTCTAAATTTAATGTCAAAATCAGAAATTAAAGAAACTTCAGCTATTTTGTAGTATCTTTTTTTCAATCTATTAAAATCAATATCCTGTGATTTTATAATCTCTTGACTATCCTGAATATCCCTTTTTTCTGATCTTGCTATCTTTGTAATAATTATGTCATACCAATTAAGAATAGATAATTTAATTTTCCCAATAGTTTTGATATGTTCAGACATATTTTTCCAATTATCTGGAAGAGTGGTTCCCAGAATAAAATCATCATAAAAAATATCAATTCTTATTTTATTATCCATCAACCATTTATTACACAGCTTTGATTTATCAGTTTCAATTAATCCAGCAATTTTAAATAATTTTTTAATTTCTTCATATGTATTTGTTGTTAAAAAATCTATATCTTTTGTTGATTCTTTTATATTTTTTAGAATCATAGCTGTGCCACCCATTGCATAAATCTCTATTTCTTGATCAAGGTCTGCTAGTAAATTTAGAAAAATTTCTAGATCTTCAATAGTTGTATTTATTATATTCTTATAATTGTTTTCATACATTTTTATACACTTTTTCATATATTAAAATATGAATAATTTATAAAATTTTCGTTTTCTTTGTCAATTTCTACGAAAGTAGAATTTGTTTTAGCTTGAGAATTACGAATTAAATTCAATCATTGATAATATAAACTTATAGAGAATTTATAGATAATTCAAAGTTCTCTATAGATAATTCAAAGTTCTCTAAAAAAAAAAATTGCCCGCCTTACCCCTCAATTAAGATTGAGGACCGCATTTATATCTAAATGAAGAGATGATTATAATCTGCAAAAATTACTTAAAATTCTCAAACCGATTTTTCCTGATTTTTCAGGGTGAAATTGCGTTGCATAAACATTCCCGCGTTCGATTGCACTTACAAACTCCTGCCCGTAATTTGTTCTTGCAAGTACAATATTTTCATTTTTTACTTCGGGAAAAAATGAATGCACAAAATAGACAAATGAATTGTCAGGGATGTTTTTCATAATTTTTGAATTCTTTTTCTCTATTTTTATCCTGTTCCAGCCTATCTGGGGAATCTTGAGATTTTCTGATCTGAATTTGATTACATCTCCCTTAAATATCCCCATTCCTTTTATTCCCGGAGACTCTTCACTGTTTTCAAACAATACCTGGTAGCCCACACATATCCCTAAAAAAGGAATATCATTTTGTATTACCCTCTTTATGACCCTTATCAAATCCTTTTTTTCTAAGGATTTGATTACATCTCCGAAATTTCCGACACCCGGAAATATCACTTTATCAGAACCAAGGATTGATTTTTTATCATCAGTTATCTGATTTTCAAATCCTAAATTGTCAAGTGCGTTTTTCACACTTCCTGTGTTTCCTGCTCCGTAATCAATTATTGATATCATTTTTTTTAAATAACTCCTTTTGTGCTTGGTATCTGTCCTCTTATTCTCAAATCTCTTGAACATGCCATCTTCATTGCTTTTGCAAATGCCTTGAATATGGCTTCGATCTTGTGGTGGTCATTTCTGCCATACGGCATCAATATGTGAAGGCTGCATCCGCAGTTGTCTGCAAAGCCTTTGAAAAAATCTTCTAAAAGATCTGTATCAAAATCTCCGCAAAACCTTCTCTTAAATTCTGCTTCAAATTTCAAATATGATCTGCCTGAGAGATCAACTGCACAAACTGCCAGGGATTCATCCATTGGATACACAAAATAACCTGATCTTGATATTCCTGATCTATCTTCCAGGGCTTTTTTGAATGCTTTTCCAATTACAATCCCGATATCCTCAATTGTATGGTGCTGATCAACCTTTATGTCTCCTGCAGCTTTTACATCTAAATCAAATAACCCGTGCTTTGAAAAGGATTCAAGCATGTGACTGATAAAGTTTACCGGTGTCTTTATGCTGTAAGTGCCTGTTCCATCTATATTTAGTTGGATTTCTATGTCAGTCTCTTTTGTCTTTCTTTTTATTTTTGCTGATCTCATTTTAATGTGCGTTTAATTTTCTCAAAAAGATTGTCTGCTTTCTCAAATAAGGGAACTCCGATTCTCAGGCAGCCTGCAAGTTTCGGCTTGTATGTCCGGTCCCTTACAAAAACTCCCTGTTTTTCAAGCGATTCTTTTACATATAATGCCTTATCATTTGTACTGAATTTGACAAGGAAAAAATTTCCTTTTGAAGAAAATATTTTTAAGCCGACTTTTCTCAACTTCTTTGTAAGGTAGTCTCTTGATCTTTTTACTGATTCTGTGTTTTTTTTCATATATTCAATGTCTTTTAGAGCTGCTTTTCCTGCGATTTGGGCTATCTGGTTTACTGATTCCGGAATAAGAGATTTTGCTTTTTCTATTCTTTTTATATTATTCTTGCAGCTTATACTGTAGCCCAGCCTTAATGATGCTATTGAAAATGCTTTTGAGAATGTCCTTACAACAATCAAATTCCTGAAATCTTTTACCTTGTCAGAAACTGTTATATCTGAATATTCAAAATACGCTTCATCTATGACAAAAATCGTATCCGGATATTTTTTCAAAAGACTGGTTATCTGTTTTTTTGAAAAATAATTTCCTATAGGGCTGTTCGGATTTGAGATATATACTGCACAGGTATCATCATCAATATCATTTTTTAATTTCTCATAATCAAAACTCAGATCATCTTCACAAAAAACTTTTTTTATGTCTGCTCCTAAAAACCGTGAATCTATCTCAAACATCTCATAGTTCGGTGCAGGAATCACGACCTTGTCCTTTTGTTTTACAAATGCTGCAGCAATCAGGAAAAGTATCTCATCTGAACCGTTTCCAACAGCTATCTCCAGAAAATCATTTTTTGTGTAAGCTGCAATTGCTTTTTTTAATTTCCTGCATCTTCCATCAGGATACCAGTTAAGGTTATTTTTTTGAATGAATCTTTTTACTGCAGTGATTGTTTTTTCTGACGCGGGAAAGTCCGGTTCATTATATTCTAACTTAAGTACTTCATCTTTGTTGAGATTGTATTTTTTTAGTTTCCGGTCTATTGATTCAGGATACTTGTATATCTTGTTTATTTTTTTCATTCTTCAAACCTCATCTCAACTGATCTCTTATGTGCATACATTGATTCAATTTCTGCTATTTCTGTGATTGTATTTTTTAGTCTGCTAAGTCCCTTTTTTGATAATTTCTGGACTGATATCACTT
>WJJD01000006.1 GCA_014729915.1 Candidatus Woesearchaeota archaeon
TATGCAATTAACAGCGGAGCTAATACAACTTTTGCAGCGAATTATACATTAAATACAACAACGACAGGATCATCAAATGCTACTTTAACAAGCTCAAATAATGAAACATTTAAATTTTATGCAGATCAGAGCCAGAGCAATGCAACAATAACAGGAGGAGTATCAGAGAATTTCACATTTTATGCAGATCAGTCTGAGAGTAATGCAACAATAACAGGAGGAGTATCAGAGGATTTCACATTTTATGCAGATCAAGCACAGAGTAATGCAACAATAACAGGAGGAGTATCAGAGGATTTCACATTTGATGCTGATGAACCACAGACAAATGCAACAATAATCGGAGGGATTGCAGAAGATTTTACGTTTGATGCTGATATTGCTGCAACAAATGCTACTGTAACAGGAACACTTGGAGAAAATTTTACAATTAATGCAACACAAAATGTGTTTAATATTAGTGTTGATGGTGGAGCGTATCAGAATTTTACATTAGATGATGGAAATTATACAGGTGCTGAAATTGCTGCAGCAATCAATGCAAATATAACAGGAGTTTATGCAGACAATACTTCCTCAGGAAATATAACATTGATTTCAACAACAAGTGGAGCCTCATCAACAATAACAATTGGTGCTGGAGCTAATAATTCAATGGCAATCTTAGGATTTACTTCAGGAATACAATATAATGGAACAGATTTAGTTATAGGAAATTATACGTTGGATATATACAAAGAAGGAGGGTTGTGTGAAGTGAATTTCACACCAACAGATACACCATTAGATGCAGGCAATGTAAGTCTGCAGATAAATAATACATGTGATGTAATAGCAACTAATATTTCAGGAGGTTATGTAAAACTGGTTTCTAATGAGACAGGCTCCTCAGGTAATTTAACAATTGGAACAGCAAGTGCAAACTCAATCTTAGGCTTTACAGATAATAATGAATCAGTTGGAACAGATTTAGTTATAGGAAATTATACATTTGAAGTATATAAAGAAGGGGTCTTATGTGAGGTTAATTTTACACCTATAGATACACCCTTATCAGCTGGTAATGTAAGTTTACAGATAAATAATAGTTGTGATGTAATAGCAAGTAACATTTCAGGAGGATATGTGAAATTAATTTCAAATGAGACAGGTTCATCAGGTAATTTAACAATCGGCACAGGTAGTGCAAATCCTATTCTTGGATTTACAGATAATAATGAATCAGTTGGAACAGATTTAATAATTGGAAATAATACTCTGGATATATACAAAGAAGGTAGTTTAATTCAGGTAAATTTCACACCTATAGGACAGGCATTAGATGCAGGTAATGTTTCAGCACAGATTAATTTACAATATCCAGGTCTTGCTAGTAATATAAGCGGAGGCTATGTACAGTTGATATCAAACGAGACAGGCTCCTCAGGTAATTTAACAATAGGTACAGCAAGTGCAAATCCAGTACTTGGATTTACAGACAATAATGAATCAGTTGGAACAGATTCAGTAGTAGGCAATTATACACTAAATATCTATAAAGAAGGTAGTCTGGTCCAGATTAATTTTACACCTACAGGACAGGCATTAGATGCAGGTAATGTTTCAGCGCAGATTAATTTACAGTATCCAGGTCTTGCTAGTAATATAAGCGGAGGCTATGTACAGTTGATATCAAACGAGACAGGTTCATCAGGAAATTTGACAATCGGAACAGGCAGTGCGAATCCAGTACTTGGATTTACAGATAATAATGAATCAGTTGGTACAGAGTTAATAGTAGGAAATTATACATTTGATTTTTACAAGGAAGGCACATTATATGAAGTTAATTTTACACCTACAGGACAGGCATTAGATGCAGGCAATGTTTCAGCGCAGATTAATTTACAGTATCCAGGTCTTGCAGATAATATTACTGAAGGATATATTAAACTATTATCTAATGTTAGTGGTTCTTCCAGTAATATAACAATTGGAACAGGTAGTGCAAATCCGGTACTTGGCTTTACTGATAATGAGTATGATCTGGGTTCAGATGGAGACTGGATGGATGGTCAAAGCTATATGGTATATGTATATGCAAATGATACAAATGCTTTTCTTACTGAAGAAACATATAATGTTACAATTGATGATACAAAACCAGCTGTTTCAGACCCTGTAACAAGTGATTCAGATGATATTGTGAGAAGTATTGACAATATACAGATTAATGTTACTGTTGTTGATGCATTCTTTTCAACAGGAACTGTACAAGTGGCAAACAATACAAATGTTTCAATGAGTAATCTTGCTGGAAATACTTGGTCGGTAACAACAAATGCATCTTCATTAGGATGTTCTGCAACAGATGGAACATGCACATTAAGATTTACTGCGATAGATTCAGCAGGAAACATTAATAACAGTGTAACAATGGATATTACAATTGATAATACTGCACCTAATGTCACTTCAGCTGCAGTTAATGATACTGATAGTAAAGTAAGAAGCACAGATCCACTAAATATTTCTGTTACGGTTGTTGATACGAACGGAATAGCTTCAGTTGTTGTTAACGGAACAACAATGACACAATCCGGAGACAGTTGGTATGCATTAAACACATCCGCTGAACTTGGCTGCAGTTCAGATGGAGATTGCATATTAACATTTATTGCTACAGATAATGTTAGTAATGTTAATAATACAGAAACATTGACAATAACAATAGATGATACTGCTCCTGCTGTAACTTCTCCAGATACAAATGACACAGATAATATTGTTAAGAGCATAGATCCGTTGAATATTTCGGTTACAGTTAATGATACTAACGGAGTGTCTTCAGTTGTTATTAATGGTACGACAATGACACAACTTGGAAATAGCTGGTATACATTGAATACTTCAGCAGAGTTTGGATGCACTACAGACGGAGATTGCATACTTACAGTTGTTGCAACAGACAATGTCAGTAATGTAAATAATTCAGTTACATTAACAATTACTGTTGATGACTCTGCTCCATCAGTCTTATCAACTTATACAAGTGATTCTGATAATTATGTACATAGTGATGATTCACTAACAATCTATGCAAATGTTTCAGATACAAATAATGTATCTTCTGTTACTGTAAACGGGACAACAATGACCCTTTCAAATGGTTTGTGGGTAACAACAAATACAACAGAAGATTTTGGATGTAATGAGACAGGCTCATGTATTTTAACGTTTACTGCAACAGATATCGCAGGAAATATAAATAATACTGAAACTCTAACAATTATTATTGATGAAGTTGATCCAGTGGTTTCCCTTAATTATCCAGATAATCATACCTGGTTTAAGGTAAAGACACCAAAGCTTAACTATTCATTTACTGATAACTTAAGCCCGAATGCAAGCTGTGTATTAACCATCAACTCAAAAACATTTACAAAAACAGTTGATAACAATACAGAGTTTGAGCAATATGTACTTGGAGCAAGCCTTAGTTCAGGAACAAATTATACTTGGAGTGTAACCTGTACAGACTTGGCAGGAAACTCAAATACCTCCCTTGTCAGGTATGTAAATATTGATTCGACAAAACCGGCAACCAGCTTAGCTTACAACTCAACAACTGCAGAGACAACATATGAGAAAGGACCGGTAAATGTGACAATAACAACATCAGATTCCCAGTCCGGAATCTCTCATACACAATGGAGAAATTCAACAACCGGAGACTGGACAAATGTCTCGGGTTCATTTATTGTATCTAATAATCTTCCTGATAACATAATATATTACAGGAGTGTTGACAATGCTGGCAATGTTGAATATGTCAAGCAAAAGAAAATTTACATTGATAATACTGTACCAGCGTCCCCGACAGTGACATTGAGTACTGTAAAGATCTATGGAGGAGGAACAGTAACAATTGATGCAAGTTCAACTGATGCGTTATCAGGAATTTCAACTGTGAAATTCGCAGTACTCAATGCAAGTTCAGGAGCTGTTGTCCAGAATCCAACCGCTTTGACTTTATCAAAAGGAAAGTATTCAGGAATAATAACAGCACCGACAGTAGATGCAATGTATAACATAACTCTAAATATTACAGATGCAGCAGGAAATATAAGGACATATGACTCAACACAGCTTGAAGTTAACACAACAGCGCCTTCACTTACATTAGATAAAACAAATGCATCGGTGCTTCAGAATAATTCAGAAATTACAATCACTCTTGGAGGAAGCAATGTTAACGGTTGGTATAATGGTACATTGAATGCAAATATTTCAGGAAACACATCAACAATAACAATAAATACATCAACTCTGACAATCCAGGTTTGGGCAAACAACACAGCGGAAAATGTCAGCAGAGTTTATACTTATTATGTTGATTCAACTGTTCCAACAATATCCTTTGATACAGTTTCAGCAGGAGATACGATCAACACAACAAAGGACTTGAATGCGACAGTTACTGATTCAGGAATTGGTGTGTCAAGTGTAACCTTTACTGTAACAAAAACAGATGAAAGTACAACATATAAAACATATACAGATACAAAATCTCCGTATGGATTTATATTTGACACTTTTGCAGCAGAAGACGGAAATTACACAATTACAGTTGAAGCTGAAGATTATTTTTCATTAAGTAATACCACTTCAATAACGGTGATGATAAATAACTCAGTTGTAACAGAAACCAAATCAACAGATGAATACGGAGAAGTTGACTTTTCAAACACCAGTGTTGAATCAGTGCTTGATACGATTACAGGATTGAATGAGAGCTCAACTGTAATTATCGGGATACCCTCAAACAACAGCCTGAATGCAACACCGAGTGCAGCTCAATTAGAGAAAACAATAATGAAATTAAATATTTCAGCTGACACCCCTGAATCATCAAGAGTTTACTTTACAATATTATTGGAAGTATTAGCAAGCAACAGTATATCTGCGCCATACAGTGATCTACATATATTTGCTGATCATGGAAACAGCAGCATAATGGATATAGGTTCACCAACTTATGTTGATACAGTAACAAAGAACGGGAACGATTATGCGAGGTTCTACTTTGATACAGATGAATTTTCAATATTCTTCTTTGGAAAAGAGGCAGAAACTACACCAACACCAGATGATACAGATGATGACACTACTACAACAACTACCACCAGGACAAGACCAAGCTGGGACGATGATGACTCCGTTCCTGACATCGAGTTTGTCAGAATGTGGTCAGAGCTTGAGCCGGGAGAAACACCAATAGATATCAACAAGGAGGGTCTTCCGATAACCAGGCTGACAATAAACACATTGAATCCAGAAGAGAATGTTATAATAACTGTGACAAAGTTCCAGGAAAAACCTCAGGATCTAGAAGCATACAGCGGCAAAGTGTATGATTATCTGGAAATAGATAAACAGAACATTGATGACTTAGAGATAACTTCAGCAGTCATTGAATTCAGAGTTTCAAAGACCTGGCTGAACCAGAACAGTATCGGACAGGACAGGATTGTCTTGTTGAGATATCTTGACAATGAATGGGTGCAATTAGAAACCTCAATCGTCTCAAGTGATTCAGAATATGTTACATATGAAACTGTTACCGAAGGTTTCAGCTACTTTGCCGTCGGTGTAAAAGAGGAAGTTCAGGAAGTAACAGAACCTGAGCAGGTACATGAGGAGAAAGAACCTGAACCAACTGACAAGGCAGATGCAAAGCCTGATACAGAAACTGAACCTGAAACTGAACCTGAAGAAAAGGAAGATACTGGTCTTAATCCGATGTATATAGTTTATCTGTTTGGATTCGGAATCATCCTTGCAGGAGTAGTCTATGAATTAAAAAGAAGAAAGAAAACAGAAGAATACATGAAGGAATTCGGAGTTGATACACCTAAAAAGAGCTATAAGAAGCTTAAAAAATTCATAGAAGATGCAATCTCAAAAGGATATAGTGAGGAGAGCATCAGAAAAGCGCTGACAGATAAAGGCTGGGATCAGGAGATAGTAGATAAAATGATTGAAAAAACTGAATAATTTTTTTTATTTTTTTATAAATATTTTCTTTTGGATTTATTTTTTCTTGCAGATAAAGACACAGTGATCTTTTTCATAGGGATCAAGAATCCTGAAATCAGCAACAATCATTTCCTTTTCAAGCTTGTCTCTTACTTTTGAATATACTTTTTTTGGGGATTTTGTAACATCTTCGCTTCTTGATTTTACACATAAGAACGCAAATCCCCCAGGCTTCAAGAAAGTACTTGCGTTTTTTATGAATATTTCTGCCTGATTTTTCTGGGCAACATCCTGGTATAAGAAATCAACTTCTGAAACCAGATGCAAAAATTTTCTTGGCTGTGTTGCATCAGCCAATACAGGAGCTATATTTTTTCTTTTTTCACTTAAAAAAACAAGGTCTCTCATAACTCTTGGAGCAAAATCTAGTGCAAATATGAATCCTTTATCTCCCACAATATCTGAGATATGTGAAACTGTTGTCCCTGTGCTTGCTCCGAGATACAAGACAGAATCATTCACATTTAATCCGACCTGGGATATCCTTTTCAGTATTGCTGCGGCAAGCTTTGATCTTCTCGGATCCCATTCCCTGTATTCTTCATCTTTTTTTCTTTTGAGCCTCTCTCCGTACACTTTTTCTCCAGGCGTAAGGTTTTTCGTATAAAGTCTCATCCTTTTCCTTTTTTCATAATAAATTCCAGGGAACTTGTTGTTTAAAAGTTTCATTTTCTTTGTTTGTTTATTTTATGAAAAATTTTTATTATTGACATTTTTCATTTTTGGTGTTTAATTTCTCCTCTGATTACTCTTTCTTTTTCATCCTTATAAATTTTGGATATTATTTCTTTTGTTATTTCATCAACTAAATCTTCAAGTTCATCAGAGTATATTCAATTTCTTTATCTGCTTTTTTTTCTTTAAGTCTTTCTTTTGCATTGACTGCGGCTAATCTTTCTCCCTCTGTTTTTGCGCCATCAATTAATCTATTTATTTTTTCAATTTTTAAAAGAATCTTTTCATACATTCTATTTCATTTCCTTTATCTTATCTTCAACTTCTTTTCTGAGTTCTTTTCCTTTAAAATCTCCCTTAAAATAGTCAATTTTTACTGCAAGGGCAATCTTATCAGCAAGAGTTCTTGCAATCTTTCCGCTTAAGCTTTTTTTGTTCTGCTGTATTAGCGGGTGCTGGACAATAACTCCGTGCTTTGGAGGAAGATATCTCTTCTTATTTCTCATGTGACGAAATAGTGCTTTTTCCGCACCCAACAACTGAACTGTTGATGCGGGAAACATTACAAGCCTTCTTAATGAGCCGGCCAGCGATATTAATTTTGCACCAATAGTTGTTCCTGCAACTGCATCAAGATTAGGGCAACGTTCCAGCATCAGTTTCTCAAGATAAATTTCCTGTTTGTTTTTGGAAGAATATAATGAACTGATCTGACCTCCAAGCTCAAAAATTGCATCAAGATCTTTTTGTTCAATATCCTTTCCCATTGAAAAACCAACATTAAGCTCTTTTTTGAGATTACTTTTAGATTTTTTTAAGATTATATCGACAAATTTTTCATTATCCTCAGTTTTTTCTTCTATTTCTGGAAAATAATATGCGTACCATTCCCTTAATCTCTTGACTAGCATATTGATAACTTTATTATACTCTTCAATTGAGCTTATAGTCTGGATAATAAGAAGATCTTTTGTTACTGATTCCCTGATCTTGTTTTTTGTAATAAAGATATTTTTTTCATAGAATTTTTTATGAAATTTCCTGAATTTAGGAAGAACCCTTGCTAATTTGTTTTTATCTTTTGTTTTTCTCAGGTTTTCTATGTTTTTGAACTTATCAAGAAATTTTTTTTCAGAATCAAGTATTTTTCCTTTTTCAATCAGTCTTGAATTTTTTAATGATTCTTGTTTTGAAAAATAGACCTTTTCCCGAATATGAAAATTCTGATTGAATACAAAGGTTCCAACGCAGTTTGAATATAGATACATACTGACTTGAAAAACAACTGAATTTATAAAGGTTATTTGACCAGACAATAGATTTTTCTACCGAAATCTATATTTTAATATATTAACTACTAATTAGATACAACAAAAACGAAACATTTAAATACTAGATATACTTTACTATTATTACTAAAAAGAGGTAACAAATGAAAAACATTAAACTTTCCGAAATTGTCAAAAAATCTGAGGCAGAGTTTAAATATTCAGATTTTGAAAAATATAAATCAATGATTTCATAATAATAAAGTGGGGAGAACTTAGTTTTCTCAAAACCCCTCCGTGAAAATGTTCTTCCCACTCTATCTTTTTAATCTCTTTATCTCCGGTTTCTGCAAATCCAGTTCCTTTGATATCCTGTCAGCAAGTATTTTATTCTTTTTAAATATAAGTCTGATGTACGGCAGGGTGTCTTTCAATACTCTTTTTGAAGATGTGTGAGTTTTTTCAGCAAGTTTCTCAGAGACAGACTCAAGCTTCTTTTTTTTCATATTTGCGCGCCATATCTTTAGGAGTCTTGTTGTGGGCCTGTATTTAGTGAACTTCTTATATTTCTCATCTTTGGAGATTGCAATCCCAACAGACAAAAGCTGGTTTACGTAAACCAAAAATCTCCAGTGCTGTCTCCTTATTATTCTTCCCCTGTAGACATCAGCAAGACTGATGCAGTCATATGCCCGGGAAAGATCCTTTGGTTTCTTATATTCTCTGGGAAGATTCTCATCCAGCCACAATAGAATTGTGTCATAATCCTCCTCAACATCATTATAAGCAGATAGGGCAATAGAAGGTGTCCGTGACTTAAATACTTTGACAAGAGCATTTATTATTGATTCAGTCTGTTTTCTGTCTGAAAGTTCCCTTACATCATCAGATTTAAGTCTTTTGTTGTGTTCTGTAAGGATCTGCAGGTCATTTATTGCTCCCCTAAGATCTCCTCCAGCTCTTCTTGCAAGAGATGTCAATGCAAGATCATCATAATTTATTTTTTCCTTATAGCAGATCTTTTTTAATACATTTTTTACAGACCTGTAGTTCAATGAGCCGAATTCAACAAGCTCTGATTTTTTTCTTATGCTTTTTAATTTTCTGTCATAAGGATCATTTGCAGTTAGTACAATAGGAAAAGAAGACTTTTTCATAAGTTTTAATATTTCTGAGACTCCTCCCCTGTCTTTTCTTCCTGAAAGTCCATCAATCTCATCAATCAGGATAAGCTTTCCTTTTGAAAATAATGACTGCTGGAAGATAGCAGGCCCGAGTTTTTCTTTTATCGCACTTTTATTTCTCACATCAGATGCATTTATCTCAAGAATCTCAAAATTTAATTCATTTGCCAGAGAATGGACTGCAGAAGTTTTTCCGCTTCCCGGAGGACCATAGATTAAAGCTGCTTTTTTTTTGGTTTTTTTGTAATTATCAATAAATTTTTTTAATTGAGCAATTTTAGAATCCTGTCCCTGGATTTCTGAAGAGCTTTTGGGCCTGTACTTTACTGTCCATGGTTCCATTAAATTAAAAAAATAAGCCTGATTTATTAAGGTATTGATAAAAAAATTGAATAAAAAAATCAATTTTTTTATTAGGTTGAAGAGAGAATGAGTGGGAATAGGGGGATGAATATTGAGATAGGCCAAATAGGTGAGGTTTTTTACTTGTCCAGGAATAATCAGTAGGTTGTCCAGCGATGTTTAGGAATTGTAAAAAAAATGGGGTAGTTATTTTTTTTTCAATCCCTTATATATGATATATGAGTAAACAAAAACAATAAAAGTTGAAATTATAACAGGAGCTATAAGAAGGAAGAAAGCGTATTTTTTGAAAAAAATTCCAAAGAAACTTAAAATTCCTGAAACAATGAATAATTTTGAGCCTAAAACATGTGTTTTTTTCCAGACTTTTTTGCTGCTCAATGTCCAGGGAGTCCTTATTCCCATAAACCAGTTCTGTTTTGTATATCTTAATCTAAATCCAATTAGAATAAATAACAGAGAAAATGCAGGAGTTATTCCGATTATAAAGTTGAAGCTATATCCTAAATTCCATAAAATGATTAAGATCTGGATATATACCATAAATGAGATTATTAACAAAAGGATAAACTCATAATACTTTCTGAATTTTTTAATCCCCTTCAGAGGATCAATTTTCGGAAGAGTCAACATTAAAACATAGATTATGATTGATAAAACCGGAATTAAAAATATTCCCTGAAATTTTGGCATATACCCGTCAACTTCCCCATTTATGTTCCAGTGTGAAGCAACTTTTTCAGGAAGATCCGAGTAGGAATAAACACTAATTGCAAAGCTGACTAAAATCAGAATTAATGCAAATATTCTTATTTTTTTCATACTATCTTTTAAATAATAGTTATAAGGTAATAAACTTTGTGATATTGCTGTGCCAAGGAATATAGTGCTTTTTAAACAGTTTAATACATAGTAGCGAGTAGATTAATTAAGTTAGTGAGATTATGCATAACAAACCTTGGCATTATATATCCATTGAAAAGGATGTGCTTTCTTTTAGTTCCATTCAAATTTAATATATTTTGATATTTTGTCAACAAGGTTTTGTTCACTTAAAAAATTTTTATGCTTAATGAATGTTTTTGATAATATGCTAAACTAGATCTCAATTTGATTAAACCATGAGGCATGAGTTGGCAGAAAATAAAATACTATCCATTTGAGAAATTATATTCTTTGTTTTTTAGTTTTAATTTAGGATTTTTTAATTTGATATCCACAAAATTTGACAACAAGAAGACATGTGTTGAAATGAGTATGTGTACTATGATTATCGACAATAAAATTAATCAGTTTTGCTTTATGGTGTTTGTTGTAAAAATATTTTAGAAAATTGCACAATTCATAATTTCGATTTCTAAATTAAAGTTTTCCATAGACTTTGCCTGTTGCAACACTAACCTTATTTTAGGTTTTGAAAAATGCAAGTTCCTTCGCTAATTTAATTACTTTTCCAATTGAAGTTTCATCACTTTGTACAATAAAATCGGTCTACCCCTTTTTGATAGTTAAGAATAATAGTTTTACAATCTCTTAATATCTACCAATTGAATTTTCCATTTTATTGTATAAATCAATCCTGTCATTATATAATCTATTTGAAAAAAATTAAATATTAACATTCTTTTAATTGTTATCAGATGTATTATTTATTATTATTTTAGATGAATATAAGATATAAAATCTTATATAAAATAGAAGAAAGGATTTAATATATTTTATTATCATGATCAGAAAATGTGTTTTGTGTAAAAAATGAAACTCGTTACACATAAAAAAACAACATAAATTAAAAATCATATATTTAAAAAATCAAATTAAAAAATATTTTTTACTTATATTTGTACTAGTTATATTTATATTACTTTTTACTTCCTTTTTTAAAAAATGGTTTTTCATATTAATCTTAACCTCTTTAGGTTCTGTCTCATTGAATTATCAAAAATTTATTAAAGGCACAAGCATATTAGGTATAGAACTAATAAGTTTTTCTACTATTTTATGTGGTTATGTGTATGGACCATATATAGGAGCTATTTCAGGTTTTATATGTATCTTAGTATCTCATATTTTATCGGGTGAATTTCAAGCATCTTCTATAGTTTCAATAGTATTAATGCCATTACTTGGATTATTAAGTTATTTTTTTAATTCTTTTAATATTTCTTATTTAGGACTAGCGATAATTTTAATGTATGATCTAATTAAGGTGCCAATATCATTTTTAATGGGAAGTAGGATAGATTATTGTTTTATTTACTTATTTAGTCATGTCATTTTTAATGCTTGGCTATTTTATTATGTTGCTCCAATAATATTGAAATTAATGATTTAAATATAACACCAATTATCAGAATCTTTTCAAGAAACGGAAAAAGCTCCTTTTTGTTACGGTGCAGTCAACTAACCCGTGTTTTTACAGGCATGAGTTGTTCTGACATTAAAATACTGGATGAACAGCGAAAAAAAGCTACTGCTCCTGCAAAACATTGGAAGGATGAGAACCACTTTATTCTCCTTTTAACTTCTAAATTGACCAGTTCAACAGGAGAGTTTTTACAAACACCAGAATCTTTAATGTGTTTTCTACGTCGTTCATGTAGTCTCCAATGCATGACCTTTTTAATAGCAGCGTCATACTGAAACAAACCATCTGTTATGACTGATTGAGGATTTCCTCCCACAATTTCTTTTGCTTTTTGTAGTACCTAAATTTTATATATAACCTATTATTATCAGTATTTAAGAATATAATAAAGCTTTTATGTCAATAAAATGGCAGATTTAAATTTAATATTTAATAGAAGACCTATTTTAATAACAGGTCCTTGCACATATGAATCAAAAAATCAATTTACAGCTGTTGCGTCTCAACTCCCAAATCTTAATATTAATTTCATTCGTGGTGGAGCATACAAGCCAAGAACATCACCAGAATCATTTCAAGGATATGGATTAGATGGCTTAAAAGCAATGTACAAGATTGCAAAAAGATTCAAATTGTATCTTGTATCCGAAATAATGGACTCAGAATCACTAAAATTAGCACACCCTTATGTTGATGTTATCCAAGTGGGAAGTCGAAATATGAGTTCTTTTGGACTCCTTAAAAAAATAGGAAAATTAACCTCAAAAAGCCAAAAACCAATTCTCTTAAAAAGGGGTTTTTCTTCTACTTTAAAAGAGTTAATTAGTGCATCAAAGTACATTGAAAAAGAAGGCAATAATAATATTATTTTTTGCTTAAGAGGAATAAGAACATTTGAACAAATTGATTCTTCTTTTCGAAACACACCAGACCTTGCAAGTATTATTGAATTAAAAGAAATGACAAAATACCCTGTCATTTTTGATCCATCTCATTCAGCTGGTAATTCAAGATATGTTATTCCAATTTCAAGAGCTGCATTAACAATTGGTTCAGATGGATTGATTATAGAATGTCACCCAAAACCAAGTAAAGCTAAATCTGATAATAATCAACAGTTAACAATAGCTCAATTAAAAGACTTACTTAATTCAATTAATTATTGAAAAAATAATAGTAAAACATTAAAGAGAAAAAATGAAGCAAAAAAAACAATATACTGATCCACCAATGTTAAGAGGATGGAGACTCTCGACAGCAGAACGTCAACAATATCTTAAAAAAAAATTGCTTGGAATGATTTATGCAGGAACAAGTAATATGTGTGATTTAGGTTGTATTTACTGCCAAACACGTGGAGGCAAACAACTACATAATGAAACAAATCTTAAAGAGAGAAAAAAAATCTTAAACCAAGCAAAAGCATTAGGTTGTAAATT
This sequence comes from Candidatus Woesearchaeota archaeon, assembly GCA_014729915.1. Taxonomy (GTDB): domain Archaea; phylum Nanobdellota; class Nanobdellia; order Woesearchaeales; family GW2011-AR15; genus WJJD01. Next base: position 13,376 of record WJJD01000006.1, read on the forward strand.
TGTCCATCTTGCTGGAGCTGGAGAACCAACAATAGATCCGTTGTTCTGGCATCAACTGGGATATATCAATAAGCTCGGGATGACTTCTGTTGTTTTTACACATGGGATGCATATTGACGAAGAAAAAGCTAAACGATTATATAATTTAGGAAGTTCTGTAATCGTTAAGATCCATAGTAAAAATCCTGAACTACAAGATTATTTTGCCAATAGAAAAGGTTATACAAAAAAAAGAGAAAATGCAATAAACTACTTCATAAAAGTAGGATTTAATAAAGAAACACCGACCAGATTAGGGATTGATGTACTTGTAACAAAAAAGAATATCAAAGAAATCCCTGAAATTTTCATTTGGGCAAGAGAAAACAATATTTTTCCTGAAATAAAACCAATTTTATTTTTAGAACGTGCTTCTCAACAAGAAATAAAAAAAATGTTAGAAGTAAAACCAAATGAAATAAAAGAATTATATTATAAATTACTTGAAATTGATCAAAAAAAATATGGATATTCCTGGAACCCTGCACCACCTTATGCAGGATTTAGTTGTGATTATTATTATTATCATCTTCTTATTTCCTGTCAAGGCGACATAAAACCTTGTATTGGATTTGAGAAAAAACTTGGAAACATTAGAACACATACATTAAGAGAGTGTTGGGAGCACCCTTTCATGGATAAAATTAGGAATATTAAACAAAATCTAAAAGGAAAATGTGGAGATTGCGAAGAAGATTGTTATGGGTGTCCTTGTAGGCGAATAATCAGGCAAGGAGAAGATGCCTTGTTCCAAACTAATGATTGTTTTACAGATAATATGTGACCTAAATGATAAAAGAATATAATGAAACAAAAATTATAAACCAACTAATTGAAATAGTTGAATATGGAAAACAAAATTGTTTATTTTATAATTATAAATTCTCAAACAAATCCATTAAAAAACTTGAAGATTTTAGAATGTTACCAGTTACTAAATCAGAAGAACTTTATGAAAATACTCCACCACATACTACAAACATCTTAACAAACCCCACCTTATCCAATTCTTATGTTTTTATAACAGGAGGAACAACTAATAAACCAAAATATGTTTTTAGAAATTTTGAAGATTTCGACGATCAAGCAAAATATTTTAAAAGTCAAAATTTTTCAAAAACAGACAGAGTTGCTAATCTTTTTGCTCAAGGAATGTGGGGTTGTTTCACAAGCTGGAATAAAGGGCTTGAAAAACTGAATTGTTTTATTCTACCAATTGGAAGTTCTTCTCTTAAAGATAATATCATTGATGCAACTTTAAAAGTTTTTGAAGATTTGAAGATCAATGCGTTAATTGCTGTTCCATCTACAATTATAAAATTTGCATTATTCCTTGAAAAGAAACCTAATAGTGTCTGGAATCCTGAAAGAGCTTTAAAAATTTTAGTTGGTGGAGAATTAATGACACCATCAATGATAAAATTCATGAAGTCTATATTCAAGAACGCAGACATAAGATCTTTATATGCAACAACAGAAATAGGTGGAGTAGGTTATCAATGTGAGTTTTGTAAACCTAACCAATATCATGTTTTTAAGAATATCTTTCTGGAAATTGTTAACAAGGACAATCCACATTTAGCAGTGAAAGCCAATAATCGTGGAGAAATCCTTGCAACTAACCTTAATAAAAGAATCATGCCAATAATTAGGTTCAGTACAGGAGATGAAGGAAAATTTATTGATAATTGTTCATGTAACTCTAACGATCCCAAAATAGAAATATTCGGCAGAATGGATAACATTCTTTGTGTTGGAAGTACAAATATCCCACTAAATTTAATTAGTGAAGTAGTAGAACTGTTTCCTGAATTAACTCAAAACTTTCAATTAATTGCAGACAAAGAAGGTCCACAAGATGTATTAATAGTGAAGATTGAAGCAAAAACAGAAAAATTGCCTAAAAAACTTAAAGATCAGGTTAAAACTGCAATTAACAATACTTGTTCTGAACCAATTAATAATCTGACAGTACAATTCTTACCGATTGGTGGAATTGAAAGAAACCCACGAAATAATAAAATAAAAAGAATTATAGATTACAGGTGGTTATAGAATTGCTTGAAAAAAAACCAAAAATAGTATTTGTATCACCTTATTGTCTAGGCTTTAAAACCCCTCAAGTTAGATTAGGCATCGGATATCTTTCATCATATTTAAAAAAAGAAGGAGATTATCAAACAAGAATAATTAATACTGCATATGAAAAAATGTCTGCAAAAGATCTTGCAAAACAAATAGTTACAAAAGATGAAACAATTGTTGGTTTTTCACTAAAGTTAATTTCTCAGATACCCTATTCAAAAGAAACTTGTGAGGAATTAAAGAAACTAAACTCTAACATAATAATTATTGCTGGAGGTTATATCCCAACGTTATCTTATGAATATCTTCATCATAAAATTCCAGAGATAGATTATATGTTTAGGGGTGAATCTGAAGAAACACTCCTAAAATTCATAAACGCAATCTACGAAGAAAAAGAGATCATTCATATAAACGGACTTTGTTATATGAAGAACGGCGAATTCATTAGCAATAACCTTCCAGAACCTAAAAAAAACATAGATAAATATCTTTTCCCAGACAGGCCATATTTAAAAGAACAGATAAAGAACCATCTTTCACTAACAATGATCACATCAAGAGGATGTGTGAACAATTGTGGATTTTGTGCTATCTCAACTTATTATAGATTATATTCTTCTGCTACAAAACCTTGTTGGATCGGGAGAAGTGCAAAAAACATTGTAGATGAGATCGAGCATTTTTATAGAAATTATGGACTTAGAGACTTCACTTTTTCAGATAATAATTTTTTCGGTGATTTTGAAAAAACTAAAAGCAGAGCTGAAAAATTGATCAAAGAACTAAAAAAAAGAGACCTTAAAATAAGATTTAGATTTGCCTGTAGGAGTGATAATGTTGAGTATAAATTGTTTAAAAAATTTAAAGATGCTGGATTATTTCAGGTTTTCCTTGGTACAGAATCAGTCATACCAAGGGCATTAAAATATTACAATAAGGGTTTATCTGTTGAACAAAATATAAAAGCCGTTGAAATTCTAACTGAATTAGGTATAGATTTTCAATTAGCAATCCTTTGGTTTGACCGCTTCACAACATTGGATGAGATTGAAAAAAATCTTGAATTTACCAAAAGTGTAAAACCAGGACAAATTCATCATTTGCCTAGTTCAATCCTCAGGTTTACAGAACGTACTCCATTATATAACAAATCAAAAAATCTTGATTTTGTTAAATATAACGAAGAAAAAAACTTATTTTGTTATGAAATTCAAGATGAAAAAGTTGCCCAAATTCACGAGGCTTGCATTGAATGGACCAACACCTATTACCCTCTGTATTTACTACTTATAAGATTAAGGTTTGATTACTGGCATTTAGACGAGGAGTTTACAAAAAAGGCTAAAGAACTATATTCTATACTCAAACAATCTGAAGTTGAATATATGGAAAAAATTCTGGTTTTTATTAAAAATAAGAATAACCTTAATCCTGATTTTTATAAATCCATTGTAAAAGAATATTATCAAGATCTGTTTAATATCCAGAAACAAGCAAAAGTTCTTTATAATAAAGTGGTTTATAAAGACAGTCCATTATATGTTGATTTCTCAATTAAACAAAACGAACAAAGTGATGACATTTCGTTTAAACCTATTACAATTAATAAATTAACAATTAAAAATAGATTTGTTAGATCTGGAACAGGAGAAAGACGAGCGAATCCAGACGGATCAGTAAGTCAGGAATTAATTGATTTTTATGAAGAACTCGGAAGACAGGATATTGGACTAATTATAACTGGGCATGCCTATGTTGAAATGAGAGGCAGATCTGGTTATCGGCTTCCTGGCATCTCTTCTGACCAATTTATTGAAGGATGGAAAAAACTTGTTGAAAAAGTCCATAATGGTGGATCAAAAATAATCCTTCAAATAAATCATGGTGGAGCTCAATCACCTAAAGACATAATTAAGATGTATTCAGGACAGACAGTTGCACCATCAGCAGTACAAAACTATAATTTTGGAATGATTCCAAGAGAGCTTACTGAATTTGAAATCGAATCACTAATCTTAGCATTCATTGATGCTGGATTAAGAGCAAAAAAAGCAGGTTTTGATGGAATACAAATACTTTGTTCACAAGGTTATCTAATCAGTCAGTTTCTAAGTCCGTATATTAACAGAAGAACTGATAAATGGGGGGGTTCACTTGAAAATAGATTTAGATTTCTCAAAAGAATTTATTGTGGTTTAAGAGACAAACTAGGACCAAACTATCCAATAATATGCAAATTCCCTATGGAAGATTATGTCCCCAATGGTCTTACTGTAGATGAAGCGATCTGGATTATGAGACAACTTGACAATCTGGGAATGGATGCATTTGAGGTATCTAGTGGAGTCAGTTCATCAACAAGAAATAATTGTGTTGAAAATATTTTAAAAGAAGATCAAGAAGCTTACTTTTTACAACATATAAAACGAATTCGGCAAGAAGGAATAAAAGCAAAACTTATTCTTGTAGGTGGAATTCGCTCTGTTCCAGTAATTAAAGACCTATTAGAAAAAGAATCTATTGACCTTGTTTCAATGTGTAGAACTTTTGTATGTGAACCTGATTTTGTAAAGAAAATTAAACAAGGAACAAAACGAACAAAGTGTATTTCATGTAATAAATGTATGAATTATTACAAACAACCTACAAAATGTTATGTTTTTGATGGAGCTGAGGATAGATGAATAAAATATTTTCTTTAGCATGTAACTGGGACACAGAACTTATTGAAGGAGTTAAAGGCCAACCAATATCCTCAATGTATGCAAAGCTGAGACAAGATATATTTGGAGGGGGCAGAGTACCTTATAACATAAAAGATATTTCATTTGAAGAATTAAAGAATTACATTAATAAAATGCATAATGCAGGTATAAAATTAATTTATTTGCTTAATAACACTTGTAATTCAAATAATGAATATACATCTAAATTTAAAATAAATCTGTTAAATTATGTCAAAAAATTAAAAAGAATGGATGTTGATTATTTTTGTGTTGCTAATCCTTATATTGCACAAGTCTTAAAAAAGAATTTTTCAGATATCAAACTAGATGTTTCTACTCTTGCTTTTGTCAGAACACCTAAACAAGCTAAATTCTGGGAATCTATTGGTGCTGACCAAATCTGTTTAGCACAAAGTGTAAACAAAGATTTTAATTTAATAAAAGCTATCAGAAGAAGTGTTACTGTTCCTTTAAAGATTCTTGTAAATGATCCCTGTATAATTGATTGCCCAATGGCAACAGTCCATAGCAATTATAGAAGTCATTCGGTAATCGGCGGTATCAGAATAGAAGACTACTGCAATCTGTCTTGTAAAAAAAGTTTTTTTGAAGATCCTGCAGAAATCCTTAAATCTAGTGTTATTCGACCAGAAGACTTAGAAGAATATGAAAAACTAGGAATTAATTATTTTAAAATCGTTGATAGATTAATGGATACATCTTGGCTGCTGAAGGTTTTTAAGGCATACAATAACAGGAAATATAGAGGTAATCTTTTAGATTTACTCCCATTTTATGAAAAAATCAAGAAAGCAATCAACCAAGAGGGTAACGATTTTGAATTATTTATTGATAATTCAAAATTAAATAATTTCCTAGACCATATAAAGGAAAACAATTGTCAGATAAACTGTGGGGAATCATGTATTTATTGTAGTTATCTTTCAAAAGGAATTACTAAAACAAAAAATATTCATAAAGCAATACAATACTATGATTCAAAATTAAAAAAACTTATCTGAAAATGAATACTTTCTACTTAAAAGAAAGACTCAATAAGAAGTATATATTCCCAATAGAAGAGAAAATCAACTATTTTCCTCTTGATTTTATCACTCTTTATAAAAACATTAAGAGTCATTTCAATAATACTATCTTTTTTTCAATAAGACAACAGAATCAGATAACAACCATTGTAGCAGTCGAACCAAAAATAATTACATTAGGAAATAGAATAACGCAGCACAGTCTTATTCAAATCAATAAATTGTTTAATAACCTTAAAAATAAATGGAATAACAAAATTTCAATAGAATTAATTGATGGAAAAACAACAAACTCCAGCTATAAAGAATTACTAGAAAAAAAAGGTAACTACCAAACTACGTTTACTGGTGGACTATTTTTTTATGCTGGATTTAACACATTTAATAACTATTTAACAGAGCAAAACAAGACAATAAATCCCAAAAAAGTTCCAACATATGCTCTCCTATTTGTTGATAGTGCATATGAAATTGCTCTATCTAAGAAGAAAATTTCAATTATTCATGCAATTTTTTCTTCAAAAGAATCATTAAGTCATGAGATAAATCAAACAAAAAAAAAAACAGATATATTAAAAAAAATATTGTATCAATCTCAAAAAACTGACAAAAGTAAAAACAGCATCTATCAGGACAATTACATAAGGAATAATATAAACATCAATAGTGTTCTTAACGAGGATATTAAAAATTCATTAAGAAAAAAAATAATTGATGCAAAAAACAGTATAACACAGAAATATCTTAAACAAGTAAATATTTCTTTAAATGTTAAATTTAAATATACTAAAGAATTATCAAATGTTTATCAGTTTCTCCTTGAAAAATATTGTGCAAGTTATGTTTTTCTCTATGATATAAATAATATGACCTTCACAGGCTCTTCTCCTGAAATGTTAGTAAAAAAGGAAGGTAAAACCTGTACAATAGAACCTTTATCGGGCAGCTTCCCAGTCAGCACTAATCAAGAATTAGATAAAACTTATGAAAGTCAATTATTAACCAGCACAAAAGAAAAACAAGAGCATAATGAAATCATAAATGAAGTTAAAAAAGACTTAAAAAAAGTATGTAAAATAAATACTGTTATAATCCATGATAAAAGAGAAATACTAAAATTACCTTATGTACAGCATTTATCTACAAGAATTTCCGGAGAAATTAAACAAGACTATTCTTGTTTTGACCTAATTAGAAATTGTTTTCCTCCAATTGCAATTACAGGTGTACCAAGAAACCAAGCAATAAATATTATCGAAGAAATCGAAGAAAATAAAAGAATCACGTATGGTGGTGGATTAGGTCTAATTGATTTTAAAGGTAATTGTAATATCGGAGTTCTCATCCGTACATATCATAAACATAATAAGAACCAAATCTCTCTTCAAGTAGGATCAAAAATTTCTTCTGGTTCAAATGTTGAAGACGAAAAAGAAGAAATAATAACTAAAACAAAGAATCTATTAAAATTACTTAATGAAGTGAAAATGTGATAAAAATGACAAAGAATCAAGATTCAAAATATGACGAAATTATAAGAAGTTTAAATAAAAGAAATCTAAATGCAATATATGTACGGAACAAAGAAGAAGCAACAGAAAAAATTTATAATTTAATTAAAAAAAAAAACCCATCTACAATCGGTGTTTTTGGCTCTGTTACCATCAGATCACTTAATTTATTAAACAAACTAAGACAAGATAATTTCAAGATTAATGATCCCTATGACCAAGATTATGATACTAAAACCCTAATGAAAATAAAGACACAATGTTTCTATTCAGACCTTGTCTTAATGAGTGTTAACGCATTAACAAAAAAGGGGGTCTTAATAAACACAGATGGGTTAGGTAATAGAGTAGCTGCAATGTTGTTTGGACCTGGAGCTGTCATTATTGCAACAGGAATTAATAAGATTGTTAAGGATATAGAGGAAGGTAAAAAAAGGATAAAGGAGATTGCTGCTCCTCTCAATACAAAACGCTTGAATATTCCTGCTCCTTGTTTTTATGGACATCCGTGCGTTAATTGCGCTTCCAATAACTGTATTTGCAGATATACTTTAATTCATGAAAAGCATAAATCTAAAGATAGGATGTATTTGTTTTTAATAGGTGAAGAACTTGGTTATTAACAGAAAAACAAAGGTTTTATTTTTTAGTACTAGTCCTTATGATCCTGAACAATTTAAAACATTCATGAGAGATAAATTAGATATCTCATTCTATAAACCAAATACAAAACAAAAAATCAAAGATATTGAAAAAACACATATTGTAATTGGAGACTGGTTCACCAAAACAATGCTAAGAAAAGCAAAAAATTTGAAGTATTTTTTCATACCCTATTCTGGAATTCCTCCAAAATTAATAGACATTTTAAAAGAAAAGAAAGAACTGATTGTATCAAACACACATTATAATGCTGATTTTGTTGCTGAACATGCTTTTTCACTCATGTTGACATTGGCAAGGAAAACAATATATTTAGATCAATGCATGAGGTGTGACCAAATACCTCATATTAAAGTCAAAAAAACCAATTTGTTTTCATTACGTGAAAAAAAATTAGCAATTCTTGGTTATGGATATATTGGAAGATCTATTGAAAAAAAGGCAAAAGTATTTGGTATGAAACCTTTAATTTACCATAAACAAAAATCCATTTGCACAGATATGTTATCTAATGAAAAAAAACAAAAAAAAGAATTAAAACTTATTTTAAGTAAAAGTGATTTTATCGTTGTATGTCTACCTCTTACAGAGAAAACAAGGGGATTAATTGGTGAAAATGAATTCAAACTAATAAAACCAAGTGCTTATATTATAAATGTTTCCCGTGGCGAGATCATTCAAGAAAAGGCTTTGTATAATGCGTTAAAAAATAATACTATAGCTGGTGCTGGCATAGATACTTGGTACAATTACACTACAAAAATTTCTGCAACAAAACAACTTTATAATTACCCTTTTAATAAATTAAAGAATATAGTTATGAGTCCTCATATAGCGTACAGATCAGATCTTCTTGAAACTTGCAGAACCAATTCAATTAAAAAATATTTAACAAGGGTCATTATGGAAAAAAAAGTTGAAAATATAATAGATCTTAAAAGAGGTTATTGAAGTGAAAATTCTTTTAATTAATCCGCCTACAACAAGTCTTAAAACACCAAATGAACAACTAAGTCTGGCTTACCTTGCATCGGTGTTAAGGCGGGAAGGTCATTATGTTAAGATCATTGATTTCCTTATAGAGAACCGTCTCGAGCAGGACGATATTATAAAAATAATAAGAAGTGAGAAAATTGAGTTAATTGGAATAACAATTATTGTTCCACTCTCTGTCCCATTTGTAAAAGAATTAACAAAAAAAATCAAAGAGAAAAACAAAAAGTGTTTTATTTTCTGTGGGGGTTATGAACCAACTCTTGCATCTAAAAAAATCCTTAAGGATCTGCCTGCTATAGATGGGATTATTGTAGGTGAGGGTGAAATAACCTTTAAAGAATTAGTCAATAAAATTGATAATAATAAGGAATGGAAAAATGTAAATGGCATATACACTAAATCAAATCCTTTCATAAAAAGAAAACTAATTGAAAAACTAAATGAAATTCCTTTTCCAGCTAGAGATTATGCTCCATTAATATTAAATAAAAAAATGCCTCTCCAAATCTATTCAAGCCGAGGATGTTATAATGGATGCATCTTTTGTTCAATTTATTCTTTTTATAACAAACAAGCTAATTCTCATAATGAATTATGGAGAGCAAGATCAGCAGAAAACATTGTAGAAGAGATTGAATATTTAATTGAAAAATATAATATCAAGTGTATCTCTTTTACTGATGACAATTTTCTTGGGCCTTATCCAAATGGAAAAAAGAGGGCAGAAAATTTTTATACATTATTAAAAGAAAAAAATCTGGATATTTCATTCAGATTTGCATGTAGGATGGACAATTGCCTTGAAGATCTTATGATAAAATTAAAATCTGTTGGTTTAAAACAAGTTCTTATTGGAGCAGAATCTGCTAATCAAAACATTCTTGATTTTTTCAATAAAAAAATAAAAGTAAAACAAAATTTTGAAACTGTAAAAATGTTAAAGAGAATAAAAATAGACATGCAACTGAGTTTTATTTGGTTTACAAATTCAATGACCTTAGAGGAATTAAAAGAAAATATTAAATTTGTAGAAATCGCTGGACCTGAAAACTTATACCATCCAGCTAATGCACGACTAAGATACAATGAAGGAACAATCTTGAGCACCAATATTAAATCAGATTCTTTCTTTACAAATAAGTATAGAGATTATAAGATGGGAAAGATATATTATTATATGGATAAATGGGTTAATGATAATAGACTTCTATATAAGACTTTAATTAGAATGAGATATGATTATTGGAACCTTGAAGAAGGAGTTAGTATAAAGGTAAAAAGAATGTATAAAATTTTCAGACAAAAAGAGCTTGAATTAATAAAGATTTTAATTAGGAAATGTACTAATCCAAAATCATTAAATGGTGTCTTTCTCTCATTTGTAAAAATTAATAAAAATATTATAGAAGAATTATCTAAGAAATCTAATAAATTGATGAAAAGTATTCAAATCCCAAGTAATTTGATTAAGTTAACTAAATAACAAAATTATTTTGTTTATTCCTATTTTTGTATTTAAATTTTTATTTAAAAGTTTGTTTCTGAAAATACTAGGCTTTGTCCAGAAAAGAATAAAAAGGTATACTGGTAGGATTCTTTTTGATCATCAAAATGCAAAAAGAATTGTACTACCAGTATGAAAGTAAGTTACAAAAACAGGTTAATAAACTTTGCCATTCTTTGGAATTATCCCTGCATGACAACCATAAAGGACCAAAGAAATACACCAATCATCAGCGGGTTGCGCTGATAGTGCTTTTCATGCGAAGCGGAAAAGCTCTGAGAGAGTTTGTTTCTGCTCTATACGAGAGCAGATGGCCAATCTGGCTTGGTCTTAAAGATATACCAAGCAAGAGCACCTTGCACAGCTGGCTCCAGGAATTTGACATGTGTTTTGTAAGAAATCTGCTTGAGAAGAGCTGCTCAGATGAGCCATTACTGATGGCTATAGATGCCACAGGCATAGACAGCTGGCAACGGTCCAGACATTACGAAAGACGGATTGGAGAAGCACATATGCCCTATGCAAAAGCAGAGGTACTAGTCGATACAAAGAATAAACAGGTTTATGATCATGTGCTTAGGATGAAACCAAGACATGACGTTCTTGGAGCTGAAAGCATGTTCAATAGATTCAAGCACAAGCACGTGCTAGTGCTTGCAGATAAAGGTTATGACAGTGAACCTCTCCACAAGTTAGCTGAACATAATGGATTTCTTCTCTGGGCTCCAGTACGCAGTAGTCCATTAAAATCTCCAAGAGGAAGGCATAGAAGACGTTGTAAACGTCATCCTCCTGGCAGAAAAGGAATGCGTAGTATTGCTGAGTCTGTTATTAGGAGCCTAAAGACTAGGATTGGCTCTCTAAGGTCTAGATTACACTACATGAAAAAGCGTGAGTTCGCATGGCACATCCTGGCCTACAACTTAGAGGTCTTTGCGCACCTATTAAAACAGCTGCGCTGGCTGATTACATCAGCCCGTTAAATGTTATTCTGGACAGAGCCAAATACTAGAAACTTTTAAATATAACATTTAACTACTAATAATACATGTACCAATTATTTAAGACAGTTTCTGTAGTTGTGGTTTAAGATAGTCCAATGGTTTGTTTATTTTTTAAATAAAAATTTTATAAAAATATGAAAAAATCTATAAAACAAAGTATATATAAACTAATAAAACAATTAAAATAATTAAAAATTCAGAGGTCACAAAAATGGAATTACCAAAAACATATGATGCACATGCTCGCGAGAAAAAATGGAGAGAATACTGGGAAAAAGAAAATACTTACTCTTTTGAGGTAGACAACACAAAAAAACCGATATATTCGATAGACACTCCTCCACCGACTGTTTCCGGAGATATGCATCTGGGACATTCTTTCTCTTATTCACAGCAGGATTTTATTGTAAGGTACAAAAGAATGCGAGGATATAATATATTCTATCCTTTTGGAACTGATGATAATGGATTGCCAACAGAAAGATTTGTTGAAAAATTAAAAAAAGTAAATAGTAATGATATGACCAGGAAAGAGTTCATTAAACTATGCATGACAACAATTAATGAACAGAGACCAACTTTTGTCCAGGACTGGAAAAACATCGGAATCAGCTGTGATTTTTCAATATTTTACTCAACAATAAATAACCACTGCAGAAGACTTTCCCAATGGTCATTTATTGACCTTTACAAAAAAGGCAGGGAGTACAGAAAAGAGGCTCCGACCATGTGGTGCCCTGAATGCCAGACAGCAATTGCACAGGTTGAGCTTGAGGATAAGAAATTTTCAAGCAAGTTCAACGACATAATATTTAAGGTTGACGGGGAGGATCTGGTTATTGCCACAACAAGGCCGGAACTTCTTTCCAGCTGTGTTGCAGTATTCTGCCATCCTGATGACAAGCGTTATTCAAAATTTGTGGGAAAAAAAGCAAAAGTTCCTTTATTTGATATTGAAGTTCCTATACTTGAAGACAAAAGAGCTGATCCTGAAAAAGGCACAGGAATTGTAATGTGCTGTACATTCGGTGATCAGACTGATATTGAGTGGTACAAGGCTCACAACCTTCCTCTTAGAATATCCATAACAAAGGACGGAAAAATGAGTGAGCAGGCAGAAAAATATAAAGGAATGAAGGTAAAACAGGCAAGACAGGTAATCATTGAGGATCTTAAAAAAAATAATCTTTTAGTAAAGCAGGAACCAATAGCTCATGAAGTCAATGTACATGAAAGGTGCGGAACACCTATTGAGATTATGAATACAAAACA
>WJJD01000164.1 GCA_014729915.1 Candidatus Woesearchaeota archaeon
GATATATATTCTGATGGCTTTTTTGGAATCAAAAATTCCTGGTTTTCACTTATTCCTTTCTTAAATTTCATTTGTTTCCCTCCTCTATTTATCATATTTTTTCTATATTGAAAATATATATTTATATCTTTCGCTTTCTATTAACTTTTTTTAGAAAAATTCTAGAAAATTTTTGCTATTCTCTTACAGCCTGTCGACTGAACTTAACGAAGGTCCGCCGAAGCTCATTGATATGATATCAGCTCCATTGTCCACAGCATGATAGATTCCAGTTGCAACATCGTCATCATAGCATGATCCTGAATCAGAGCATACCTTGACTGCCATAAGGCTTGCGTCAGGAGCAACACCTCTTATCTTTCCATTAGCAAGGACTGTTCCGGAAACATGTGTCCCGTGCCCGTGCCCGTCTTCGCATGCTGCATAACCGAAAGCAACACAGCTCTTGACATTGTTTGAAAGATCAGGATGATCCGTATCCAGGCCTGTATCAAGAACAGCAACAGTCACGCCTGAACCGCCTGACCCGCCATTTATCCTCTGTATTCCCCACGGATACTGGCTGTCAGGATAGCATTCAATTGAACCTCCGCAGTCTTCAGGACATGAATCAGGATTCTCATACCCCTGGCATGAGCCGTCCCCGCATGTGTTGAATGGAGGAGCAGTTATATAAAATACAGGAACTTTTTCAATCTCAATTCCCGGTATCGCTTTTAAAAGTGCAATCTTTGATTTTGATGCTTCAACTGAAAAAGAATCTGAAAATTCATGATTCTTTCCTACAAGACCTTTTGCAACACCCCTGCTTGCTGCATTTCCTTTCACATAGACCCTGTCAGCTGCAGCTGCAGAAATTAATACTATACTTATCAAAAAAAAGATACAGATTTTTAGTTTTCTCAAATTCATCACCCTCTTGGATTTTTGTTTCTCCATAATATAATACAATCTTATATAAAAATTTTTTTAGGTTTATTAAGAAAAATTTATTCTTAAATCAGTAGTATGCAAATTACATTCTTGGCTAAATGGATTTGACTTGAACCAAATCCATATAGTAAAAGATAAAAATGAGTTGTGATTTTAGTTTCAAATAAAGGGGTGCAGTTCAAATGAATGAGGAAATTAAGAGACTCAATCATAAGGCAGAAAAATATTCTGAGAATCTTTACAATATAAAAAACGAGATATCAAAGGTAATAGTAGGGCAGGATGATATCGTTGATAAATTATTGATAGCGCTTATCTCTAACGGACATGTCCTTATAGAAGGAGTTCCCGGGCTTGCAAAGACTCTCATGATAAAGACATTATCTGACTGTCTTAATTGCGGATTTGTAAGGCTGCAGTTCACACCTGACCTTCTTCCTGCAGACATCACAGGAACAAAAATATATGATCATAAGAATACCTCTTTTTCCACTATGAAAGGCCCAATATTTACGAATTTTATACTTGCTGATGAGATAAACAGGGCGCCTCCAAAAGTCCAGTCAGCGCTTCTTGAGGCGATGCAGGAAAGACAAGTTAGCATACAGGGAGACACAAAATCTCTACCAAAACCGTTCATGGTTCTTGCAACCCAGAATCCAATTGAATCAGAAGGAACATACAGGCTTCCTGAAGCACAGGTGGACAGGTTCATGTTTAAGATACTTATTGATTATCCCTCAAAAAAAGATGAGATAGAAATCATGCACAGATTCACAGAAGGCATAAAGATATCTGTTTCAAAACTCATTTCTTCAAAAAAAATTCTTGAGATGCAGAAATTCAACCAAGAAATCTATGCAGATATCAAGATAAAGGGATATGTTGCTGAGATAATCGATGCCACAAGATACCCTGAAAAATACGGGCTTGACATCAACGGGCATATAGAGTACGGTGCTTCTCCCAGAGCTTCTTTATGGATGATACTCTCTGGAAAAGCAAATGCTATGAAAAACAGCAGAGGTTATGTCATACCTGAAGACATTAGGGCTGTTGCCCATGATGTATTGAGGCACAGGATCCTTTTGACTTATGAAGCAGAAGCCGAAAACAGGACAAGCGATGAGATAATAGATTTGATTCTTGATAAGATTAAAGTGCCGTAACAACATTTTTAGAGGTGGAAAAATGGATAAAGACAAATATGAAGCCCAGTTCATGCAGATGATCATGGGTCTCCAGAGTACAGCCTGGATGCTTCTTGGAAAGATTATGAATCCCATGACAGGAAAGATAGAAAAGAATCTTGATTCAGCAAAAGCAACAATAGATACGTTGGTGATGCTCAAAGAAAAAACAAAAGGAAACCTAACAAAGACAGAAAAAGAACTATTAAACAATTCCATACAACAGCTCCAGATGAACTATATTGAAGAATCTGAAAAAATTGAAAGCAAAAAAGATTCTGAAGAAAAAAAACAGGAAAAAACAGAAGAAAACAAAAATAATCAAGCACATGAAGAGACAAAGACAGAAAATAAAGATGACAAAGAGGAATAATCATATTGATGAGATTGAAACAGATGAATATGACTGATACAAAAGAGATAATTGCCCAGGTAAGAAAAATAGAGATTAAAACAAAGCATCTGGTAGACGGTCTTATCGCAGGCAACTATCACTCTGTGTTCAAGGGCCAGGGAATTGAATTTTCTGAGATAAGAGACTACAGGCCTGGTGATGACATCAGGACAATAGACTGGAAAGTTACTGCAAGGTTCAATCATCCATATATAAAAGAATTTATTGAAGAAAGGGATCTTCGTGTCTATTTTATGTTTGATTTCTCTGCATCAGGAAGCTTTGGAAACCTTCTTGCAAAAAAAAGAAAAGCAATCGAGATGTCATCAACACTTATGTTTTCTGCAATGAGAAATAATGACAACATCGGACTTTTAATCTTCACAAAGGAAGTTGAAAAATACATCCCGGCAAAAAAAGGAAGAAGGCATGTGTTAAAACTCATAAGCGCATTGGTCTCACATGAGCCGGAATCAAAAGAAACAGATATAAAAAACGCATTATCATATGCTGCAAATGTGATTAAAAAAAGAAGCATCATCTTTGTCATCTCGGATTTTTTTGACAGGGATTTTATAACACCTATGATCATATTAAAAAACAGGCATGATGTGATTGCAGTAAGAGTTAATGATTACAGAGAATACAAAATTCCAGATATCGGCCTGATTCATCTGGAGGATGAGGAAACCGGAGAGCAGATTCTTGTTGATACATCTGATCAGACTTTCAGGAAAAGATATGAAAAGATCATGACAAAGCAGAAGAAATTAATAGAAAAATCACTAAAAAAGCACAAGATCGACACAGTCTCAATAGTAACAGATGAGCCCTATGATATTCCTTTAAGAAAATTTTTCAGATTAAGGCAAAAAAAGGTGTGGTCATAATGCCCGGATTTGAAAAACCCTGGATATTAGCATTTCTGATAATCATACCCCTATTATATTATTTCTATAAAAAAATACTTAAAAAAAAGAAAAAAGATGCAATAAAGTTCAGCAATATCGGATTTATAAAATCAGCTCTTGGAAATAAAAAAAAATCAAAAAGATATGACATGATGTTTTATCTCATATTAATCATACTTGCTCTGAT
Source organism: Candidatus Woesearchaeota archaeon (assembly GCA_014729915.1). Classification (GTDB taxonomy): domain Archaea; phylum Nanobdellota; class Nanobdellia; order Woesearchaeales; family GW2011-AR15; genus WJJD01. Next base: position 3,616 of record WJJD01000164.1, read on the forward strand.
GATAATAGGATTCTCAAACCCTCATATACCTTTAAAAAAGACTAAGGAAGGAGTCAATGTTGTTCTTGTCATGGATGTCTCAGGAAGCATGCAGGCAGAAGATTATAAGCCTTCGAGGCTGGAAGCAGCAAAAAGTTCAGCTGAGATCCTTCTTGAATCATTAAAATCTAAAGATCATGCAGGAATTGTAATATTTGAATCAGGTGCAACAACTGCAGCATATCTTTCCCCTTACAAAGATAAAGTCATTGACAAATTAAGAAGCATTGCACCAAAACAGGGAAAGACAGCAATAGGTGATGGATTGAGCTTAGGCATTGACATGGCAACATCAATCCCGAACAAAAAAAAAGTTGTAATCCTTCTTTCTGATGGTGTCTCAAATGCAGGAGTGATCTCACCCGGTGAGGCAGTCGCATTTGCAAAAACAAACAATATCCAGGTCTATACAATAGGAATGGGATCTAAAGAGCCTGTTGTTCTTGGCTATGACTGGTTCGGAAATGCCCAGTATGCTGAGCTTGACGAAGAAACTTTGAGAAAAATAGCACAGGAAACAGATGGAAAATATTTCAAATCAGTTGATGACAAGACCTTAAATGAGATATACAAAAACATAAGTCAAGAGATAAAAAGGGAAAAGGAAGAGACAAACATCAAGGACTGGTTCTTTTTTGCAGGTTCAGTGTTATTATTGTATTACCTTTATCTAAGATACGGGAAAAAAAGGGTGATCCAATGAAAAAGAAACTATTTTTGTTAGTGATTCTTGTTTTGGTCCCTTCTGCTTTTTGCAAAGATATTACAATGACACTTGATCAGAAAGAATACTATTTTTTAACAGGAGAAGATGCACTATTAACAATTCACACAAACAACACTTATGATAAAGCAATAAACGGAATGCTTAGCTATACAATAACCCAGGAGATAAACCAGGGAAATTTTCATTACTCCAGTACAAATACAAAATCCTCTTCATTTAATATAATATCAGGAGAAAACGATGTCAAACTCAATTTCGGGACATCTGAAAATCCTATGACTTTAACTGTAGACATGGATTATTCATTTACAGAACAAGAGCAAAAACAGGTGATTCTTGAAAACATTATGATTCATTTTGTAGACGATGAATCTCAAAAACAGAACCAGCAAAACCAGGTGTCAGAAAAATCACAGTCAGCGCAGCAGCACCCATCTCAGCAGCAAAACTCACAGCAGCAAACAACCCAGGAAAAGATGCAGGAGATGCTTGATGAGATGTTTAATCAAAATCAGCAGCAGAATACTCCGCAGGACAGGCTCCAGAACAGCCAGATGTCCCAGGACTCAAATGCATTAAAGAAACAAATCCAGGAGCAGCTCCAACAGGAACAAAAGCTTCAAAAAGAGTTCCAGAAAAATCTCGGAGAAAATAATGAATTTCAAAAAGAGCATCAGGAACTCCTCAATAAAGGCTACAATCTTACAGGAGGAAATATTGATCCAGAAACAAACAATACAGGTGATTTTGAACTTGAATACCAAAATAAGGATGGAAAAAAAGCATCATTACAAGGAAGGTTGGAGAACGGAGAATTAGAAAGGCTGGACAAAGATTCTCAGGAGTCAAGACAGAACATGCTTGAAAAACTGAAGGAAAATGAAAAATTCCAAAAATATGATGAGCAGCTGAAAAACCAAGGTTTCAACAGGACCGGAACAAAATTTTCAAACGAAAAAAATTCAACCGAGATAAAGCTCAACTATAAAAATGAACTTAACCGAACAGCAGAGATAACTGCAGAAATAAAAAACAATACTTTTAAAAAAGTAAATTTAGAGATTGAAAAAAATAGATCATACTGGTGGCTGATACTTTTTGCAATACCCTTAATCGGATTCTTAATATATAAAAAATTACACAAAAAACCAGTTGAAAAAAAGATAGGAAAAAAAAAACCTGCAAAACCCTTTGACCATAAAAAAGAAGCTAAAATGCTTCTTGCAAAAGCAGGAGAGCTCTTTTCAAAAAAAAAATACAAGGATGCTTACGGCACAGCTGCCCAGGCAATCAGGCTTTATCTTGCTTATGAGAACAGACTTAACAAAGAGCTTGCAAACGATGATATTATCATGTATTTGAGAAACAATAAAAAACCCTATAAAAATATCAAGAAATGCTTTGATCTTTGTTCTCTTGTAGAGTTTGCAAAATACAAGGCGAACAAAAAGGATTTTGATAAAATAATGAATCTTGGCAAAAAAATAATTGAATAAAGATATTTACATCTATTCAAATCCTATCTCTCCCGGAATTGCTGGAGTAGCTCTTGGTTCTTTTTAAGTGAGTCCTGTACAGTTGACTGGTTAGGATCCTCCCAGCCGGAGCAATCGCAGGGTTTAAATTCGGGTTTTTTTGGCAACTTATCAAAATCAATCTTGTCCGGAGCATTTTTCCATTTTTTGTTACAAATAACCTTACTTTTCCTGGAGTGCATGCTCCTCTCAAAGGCAGAATATCCGGAAGTGAAGTCTTTTGCATGTAAAAAATATCAGCAAGATCAGATCTGAATAATGCATCAAGAAAAAGGTCAGGATAAATATTTTTTGATATATTGAAATGAAATTTATGCTTTGTAAGAAAGTGAGTATATTTTTCTCCTAATACCATATTTGATGTTATAACAAACAATGGATTGTCAAACATCTTTTCTGATTTTAAAACAATTTTTTTCATGAGAATAAATCCTAAAAGAGGCTCTCCTCCGTAAAACCCGATTATCCTTTTTTTTGCCGCAATATTTGAGAAAATATCTAATGCTTTAAATGCAGTTTTTTGTTTAATATCCCAGTCGCTGTGGGTTCTTTCGCCTATATAATTCCATGAATAATTGGTTTCTCAAGATGAATTAAATTAAAATATCTTTTACTTGTTCCATTATTTTGTCGATATGATCAAAATCAGAAACTGTCTGGACAAATTCATCTGATTCAATATTAAATTCATTTTTAATTTCTGTAACAAAGTTTCTTATTGCAACACTGGGATGAGAATCAATACACAACCAGAAATAATTATGATGTATATTGTATTTTGGAACCTTTACTTTAAACTTTTTAATAACCTTAAATAATCTATCTTTATCAGCTTTTTCTTTAGTAGATTGAATATAGAAAAAATACAATTTGCTATCTGGTGATATGCTCATTTTAATAAATAAAAAAGGATTCTTTTTATAAAATTTCCTTATTAATTTTATTCTTATTTTTCCTGACAGCAAGCTGGGTACAAAAAGAAAACGCAAAATTGTAACTTCATGGAAAGGGTTATCTATAGAGAATTTTGAAAAACATCAAAATTCTTTAAGAAGAAGTTTGAATTATTCTCTATAAACATCTGAAAATAGAGATCAATTTATAGATAATTCAAAGTTCTCTATATTAAAGGAAAAAGTAAACAAATAGCGTGAGCTATATAATTTTTTGGAAAAAAATGAAAAA